>NZ_QQWY01000003.1:0-207787 GCF_003950455.1 Sphingomonas sp. ABOLE | reverse complement strand
CGCTCGACCTCACCCGCATCAAGAACAGCCTGAACAGCCCGGTCCTCGTCGACCTGCGCAACATCTATCCGCCCGCGGAGCTCGAGCGCGCCGGCCTGCAGTACACCGGCGTCGGCAAGCCGAGCCGCGACTGATCCCGCTGCCCGCCCCCGCCGCAGGATCGGCCGGGGGCGGGTATGCCGCACTAAACATTTACTAGATCGCGCGGGCGCCCGGGGCTTTTTACATGCCCTTCCATGCTGCAAACGAGCACCATGGATTCCGCCACCGCGTTCCCCGCCCCGCTGACTCATCTCCAGCGGCTCGAGGCCGAGAGCATCCACATCCTGCGCGAAGTCGTCGCCGAGGCCGAGCGGCCGGTGATGCTCTATTCGATCGGCAAGGACAGCGCGGTGATGCTCCACCTCGCGCGCAAGGCCTTCTATCCGGCGCCCCCGCCCTTCCCGCTCCTCCATGTCGACACGACCTGGAAGTTCAAGGCGATGTACGAACTGCGCGAGCGCTCGGCAGCGAAAGCGGGCATGGAACTGCTCGTCCACCAGAATCCCGAGGCCAAGGCGCGCGGGATCAACCCGTTCGATCATGGTGGCCTCCATACCGACCTGTGGAAGACCGAGGGGCTGAAGCAGGCGCTCGACAAATACGGCTTCGACGCGGCGTTCGGCGGCGCGCGGCGCGACGAGGAGAAAAGCCGCGCCAAGGAGCGGATCTTCAGCTTCCGTACCGCCAGCCACCGTTGGGACCCCAAGAACCAGCGGCCCGAGCTTTGGCGGCTGTACAATGCCCGCAAGGCCAAGGGCGAGAGCATCCGCGTCTTCCCGCTCTCCAACTGGACCGAGCTCGACATCTGGCAATACATCCTCGCCGAGGGCATCGAGATCGTGCCGCTCTACTTCGCCGCCACCCGGCCGACGGTGGAGCGTGACGGCATGCTGCTGATGGTCGATGACGAGCGCTTCCGGCTGCACCCCGGCGAAGTCCCGGTCGAGCGCTCGATCCGCTTCCGCACGCTCGGCTGCTACCCGCTCACCGGCGCAGTGGAGAGCACGGCGAACACGCTGGAGAGCGTGATCCAGGAGATGCTGCTCACCACCACCAGCGAACGCCAGGGCCGCGCGATCGACCACGACCAGACAGCCAGCATGGAGAAGAAGAAGCAGGAGGGGTATTTCTGATGACCGCCTACCGCCCCGACGCGCTGATCGCTTCCGACATCTCGGCCTATCTCGAGCTGCACCAGCACAAGTCCCTGCTGCGCTTCCTCACCTGCGGCTCGGTGGACGACGGCAAGTCGACGTTGATCGGTCGCCTCCTGTACGATTCGAAGCAGATCTTCGAGGACCAGCTCTCGGCGCTGGAGAGTGACTCGAAGCGCGTCGGCACCCAGGGCCAGGCGATCGACTTCGCGCTGCTGGTCGACGGCCTCGCCGCCGAGCGCGAGCAGGGCATCACCATCGACGTCGCCTATCGCTTCTTCGCGACCGAGAAGCGGAAGTTCATCGTGGCGGATACGCCCGGGCACGAGCAGTACACCCGCAACATGGTCACCGGCGCCTCAACCGCCGACCTCGCCGTCATCCTGATCGATGCGCGCAAGGGCGTGCTGACTCAGACCAAACGGCACAGCTTCCTCGCGCATCTGCTCGGCATTCGGCACCTGGTGGTGGCGGTGAACAAGATGGACCTGGTCGACTATGACCAGGCGGTGTTCGACCGCATCGTCGATGCCTATGCCGAGTTCGCCCAGTCGATCGGCATCCAGGATTTCACGCCGATCCCGATCTCGGGCTTCCAGGGCGACAACGTCACGACGCGCAGCGATGCGATGCCCTGGTTCGGCGGCCCGGTGCTGCTCGACCATCTCGAAAGCGTCGAAGTCAACGGCGACATCGATCGCATCAAGCCGTTCCGCATGCCGGTGCAATGGGTCAACCGACCCAATCTCGACTTTCGCGGCTTTGCCGGATTGATCGCCAGCGGCACCATACGCCCGGGCGACCCGGTCCGGATCCTGCCCTCGGGCCGCACCAGCACCGTCGCGCGCATCGTCGCGATGGGCGGCGACAAGGACATCGCGGTCGCAGGGGAATCGGTCACCCTCACCCTCGCCGACGAAGTCGATTGCTCGCGCGGCGACGTGATCGCCACCGCCGACGCGCCCCCGCAGGCCGCGGACCAGTTCAAGGCGACCATCGTCTGGATGGACCCGGCCGAGCTGCTGCCCGGCCGCGCCTATTGGCTCAAGCTCGGCACCCAGACGGTCAGCGCGGTGATCCGCGCGCCCGAATATGCGATCGACGTCAACACCATGGCACGCGCGCCCGCCAAGACGCTGGCGCTGAACGACATCGGCGTGGCCGAGGTGGTCACCGACCGCGCGATCGTCTTCGAGCCCTATGCCGAGAGCCACGATCTCGGCGGCTTCATCCTGATCGACAAGCTGACCAACGCCACCGTCGGCGCCGGCATGCTCGATTTCGCGCTGCGCCGCGCGCAGAACGTCCACTGGCAGGCGGTGGAGATCACCCGCGAGGCCCATGCCCAGCAAAAGGGCCAGCAGCCGCGCCTGCTGTGGTTCACCGGCCTGTCCGGCTCGGGCAAGTCGACGATCGCCAATCTCGTCGAGAAGAAGCTGCACGCGCTGGGCAAGCACAGCTTCCTGCTCGACGGCGACAATATCCGCCACGGGCTAAACCGCGATCTCGGCTTCAGCGATCAGGACCGGGTGGAAAACATCCGCCGGATCGGCGAAGTTGCCAAGCTGATGACCGATGCCGGGCTGATCGTGCTCACTGCCTTCATCTCGCCCTTCCGCGCCGAGCGGGCGATGGTGCGCTCGCTGCTGCCCGAGGGAGAGTTCTTCGAGATCTTTGTCGATACCCCGATCGAGGAGGCCGAGCGCCGCGACGTAAAGGGGCTCTACAAGAAGGCCCGCGCCGGCGAGATCGCCAATTTCACCGGCATCTCCAGCCCCTATGAGCCGCCCCTCGCCCCGGAGATCCGCATCGACACCACCCGCACGAGCCCCGAGGAGGCCGCGGAGCAGATCGTCGAGGCGATCATGGGCGTATGGAGCCCGATGCTGTGAACGACGCCCAGCTGGCCCATGCCATCGCCGAGGAAGCCGGCGCGCTGCTGCTCCGCATCCAGGGCGAATGCGCCGGGGGTGCACGCGGGGACGAGGAAGCGAATGCGCTGATCCTCGACCGGCTGCGCGCCGCCCGGCCCGACGATGCGATCCTTTCCGAAGAGTCCGCCGACGATCCCGTCCGCCTCGGCCGCAGCCGGGTGTGGATCATCGACCCGCTCGACGGCACCCGCGAATTCGCCGAGCGGCGCGAGGATTGGGCGGTCCACGTCGCACTCGCCATCGACGGCGCCCCCGCCGTGGGCGCGGTCGCCCTGCCCCGGCTGGGGCTGACGCTGGCCAGCGACACGCCGCCCGCGCTCGCCACGCCCCAGCAGCCGCCGCGCATGCTGGTCAGCCGCACCCGCGCCAGCCAGCTTTGCGCCGAAGTCGGCAGTTCGATCGGCGCCGTCCATGTCGGCATGGGCTCGGCAGGCGCCAAGGCGATGGCGGTGGTGCGCGGCGAGGCCGAGATCTACCTCCATTCCGGCGGCCAGCATCAGTGGGACAATTGCGCACCTGTAGCAGTGGCGCTGGCGGCGGGGCTGCACGCTTCGCGCATCGACGGCGCGCCCATCGTCTACAACCAGGCGAGCACCAGCGTGCCCGATCTGCTGATCTGCCGCCGCGAATGGGCAGAGCCCGTGCTGGCCGCGGTGGCCGACTGCAATCGATTGGATCGTTGAGAAAGCGTTACGGAGAAACCCGGATCGGACTCCCCCCGAATGGCCGGAATCGGCCCGTGCGGCTATCTGGAGGGCACGCGAACGGCAGCGCTTCCCCCCGCTCCCTTCGCCGGTAACCGCGTATCGGCCAGCCCTGAACTGACGCAGGGCATAGCCAGTTTGGAACAAGTCGGCGTTCCACGACCGATCCCCCCAGTGGGGCGCCGACTTGTTTTCCACGTACGAGCGTATCGCTTGCGCATGACGGGCCGGTCCGCTTCCCTCCCTAGGCGGACCGGCCTTTTTGTTCAGAACGCGTAGGACAGGTTGAGCATGTAGGTGCGCCCCACCTCGACATAGCCGCCCTTGCGATCCACCGAGAGCAGCGCCTTGCCGACTCCGGCCGTCGACCAGTAGCTGTGCGAATCGAGCAGGTTCTGCACCGACACGCCGGCGGTGAGATGCTGGTTCACCGCATAGCTGAGGATCGCGTTCATCGTGGAGACCGGCTGGACATAGGTGTCCGGCTGCGACGAGCGCAGGTCGTACAGCTTGTTGCCGGTATAGGCGTAGTTCAGCGCGGCGTTGAACCCGCCATGCACCCAGAACAGCTCGGTGTTGAACATCACCTGCGGCGCCTGCGGCATGCGCTGACGGCGATAGCCGTTCGAGACGTACACCGTCGCATCCGCCCGCTGCAGCGTCACGTTGCCCTGGAAACCCAGCCCGTCGAGCAGGCCCGGCAGGCCCTTCAGGCTGTAGCGCGCGAACAGTTCCACGCCGTAGACGCTGCCCTTGCCGCTGGTGTCGAGCGTCTCGATCTCGACCCCGTCGGGCGAGAGCTGGCTGTTGGGCGAGGTCCACACGTTGAGGTCGCCGGTCGCGTTGGTCGAGCCGGTCGAGAACATCACATGGTTCAGGCGCTTGTAGTAGAGCGACGCCGAGAACAGATCGGTGCCCGCCCCCTTGTGCTCGATCGAGGTATCGACGTTCCACGCCTCCACCGCATCGAGATTGGGGTTCGGCACGAAGATCGAGGTGATCTTGCCGCTGTCGTCGCGCGAGACGCTGGTCGGCCCGAGCAGCAGGTCGAACGCCGGGCGCGAATAGCTCTTGCGCACCGAGAAGCGGTACACGGTGTTCGCGCCCGGGCGATAGGAGGCGATCAGGCTCGGCAACCACTGGTCGTAGCTGCGCGCGCTGGTGGTGAAGCCTGCGGTCTTGCCATTGTCCTGCCAATAGCGGCCCTGGAACCAGTTGTGCTCGTAGCGCAGGCCCGGCGTGATCGTCAGGCCGCCGAACGCGAAATTGGCGAGGATATAGCCGCTGGCGCGATGCTCCTTGCCGTCGAGCCGGTTCTCTTCCAGCTTCACCGGATCGATGCCGGACAGCTTCGACAGCGACAGCTTGGCGTTCTGCGCCTCGATCCAGGCATGATCGGGGATGTAGAACGGCACCTGCACGTCGTTCATGAAGCCGTTCAGCCGCTTGCCCGGCACCGCGGTGAGCTTGGTCATGTTCGGGTCGGTGGCGGTGAAATCATATTCGAGCGCACCATCGTCGCCGAGGCTGTTCGAATAGCGCTTCGAGGCTTCGTACTTGGTGCCTGCCTGGATCGAGGAAAGCCCGCGATCGCCGAAGCGCCAGGTGCCGTCCAGCCGGCCCTCGAGCTTCGATTCCCACGAATCCTCGAACTGCGCCGTGGTGTAGGCCTGGGCGAAATTGTCGAGATTGGTGATCGTGTTGCGGGCGTCGTCGGTCAGCACCACCTGCGGGTTGGTGCGATCGGCCAGGCCGGTGATCAGCTTGTAGGTAGCCGGGCCCGTCGCATTCGGCCCGATATAGGTCGGGCTGCCCCACTTGGCCTGGATGCGCAGCGGATAGCTCGTCGCGCCGCGCGAATAGGCGCCGTTATAGTCGAGCGTCAGGTCGCCCAGCCGGCTCTCACCGCCGATCTTGGTGGTGAAAAGCCGCTGGTTGCTGTGCTCGGTACGGAAATAGTTGGTGCCGCCGAGACCGTACATCGCCAGATAGCCGGCGCTGTCATAGTTGGAACCCAGCTTGCTGCCCGCGTTCGGGTTGGTCTGGCCGGCGGTGAGGCCCACGCTGCGCGCGGCAGTCTGGTCCATCCAGTTCTTGAGGCGGTATTCGCCATAGGTCGTGCGGGCATAGAGGTCGGTGCTGTCGCCCTTCCATTCCAGGTTCACCGTGCCGCCGAAGCGCTCGATCTTGTTCTGGAAGATGTTCCACTCGACGCCGACCGGCACCGCGTTGGCGAGGTTGTCGCGCACCGCGCCCGGCACATTGCCGTTCTGCTTGGTGTAATCCTTGTGGATCGCCACCGACTCGCTGAAGACGTTCTTCTTGCCGTAATAGCCCGAGGCATAGACGCCGAAACTGCCGAACTGCTGGGCGGTTTCGAGCGCGATCGTGCCGCCCCAGGGATCCTGGTCGCGCGCAGCCGCGCGGCCGGCGATCTGGCCCTGTGCGCGGATCTGGAAATGGTGCGCGCCGAAATCGAAGGGCGAGGCGGTGCGCAGGTCGATCACGCCGGCGATGGCGTCGCCGTCCTGCGCCGCGGTCGGTGCCTTGTCGACGCGAACCTCGGAGAGCGCGAAGGGCGACAACAGGTTCATCGAGATGGCGCGGGTGCGCGCATCGGTCTGCGCCAGGCGGACGCCGTCGAGCGCATAGGCGTTGTAGGCGGTGTCGAGCCCGCGGATCGACAGATACTGCGCCTCGCCGGTCGAGGCGGCGTTGCGCGACTGGTCGACCGAGGAACTGACGCCCGGCAGGCGGGTGAGCAGGTCGGCCAGGTTCTGCTGCGGCTGCGCGCGCAGTTCCTCGCCCGAGACGATGGTGACGAGCGAGGCGCTCTTCACCTGCTCCTCCTGCACCGTCTTGATCGCGGCGCGCTGGCCGGTGACGACGATCGTCTCGCCGTCGCGCGTCTGATCGTCATTGTCCGAGGTCGGGGTGTCCGACGCGGCTGCCGCGACGGTGTTCTCGCGCGGCGTGGCGGCCCATGCCTGCCCCTGTGCGATGAGTGCGACCATGCCCCCGCCCAGGAGCAGCGCGGTGCGCTTGTTCCAGTGTCCCATTGGTTATGTCCTTCGCTGGATATTGGTGCCAGCCTGTTCCTGCTGGTCGCTGCCGCCGCTAGCTGCGGCTGGCGGCAATTCAGCGTAGCCTCCGTGGCAATTTCAGTATCCCGGGGTTACATTTTTGCTGCGATGCAGCGCAAATCGCGGAAATCACAGGAGCAATACCAATTATTAAATTGGTATTCTTTTTCGTCACACAGCTTTCACGCGCGAAGGCTAGCATCCGCCGATGACCACCTCTCCTCTCGCGCGCGTCGGCGCGCTTGCTGCGCTCGCCCTGTTCCCCACCGCCGTCCAGGCAACGACGACGCCAAAGCCGCTGCATGTCGAGCGGCTGGTGCTGCTGATGCGCCACGGCGTGCGCGCGCCGCTGGACGGCGAGGTGCCGCCCGCGACGCGCACCGGCCAGCCCTGGCCGCGCTGGAACGGACCGGCCGAGCAGGTGACGCCGCACGGCGCTGCGGCACTCCGCGCGCTGGCCAAGGCCGATCGACGCTGGTTCGCCGCCGCCGGGCTGGTCGCCGCCAACGGCTGCCCCGATCCCGCGGCGCTGCGGCTCTGGACCAACAGCTCGCCGCGCACGATCGCCAGCGGCCAGGCCTATGCGGCGGGCTTCGCGCCCGCTTGCCAGGTCGTGGTGGGCCACAAGCCCGAAGGCACCAACGACCCGATCTTCGAGCCGCTGGGCGCCCATCCCGCCGCGTTCGACGCGGCCCGCGCGGTAGAATCGATCAACCGCTATACCGGCGGCGGCGAGGCGCTGACCCGGCGCCATGCCGAAGGGCTCACGCTGCTGGAGCAGGTGCTCGCCTGCCCCATCGCGCCGTGCAGCCCGGTCGAGCCCTCCTCGGTCCGCGCCAGCGAAGACGGCCATGGGATCGACCTCAAGGGTCCGATCCGCGCCGCGTCGGGCACCGCGCAGGTGCTGATGCTGCAATATCTCGAAGGCCTGCCGCTGGCGCAGGTCGGCTGGGGCCGCGCGACGCCGGCGCGGCTGGAAGCACTGGGCGCGGTCCACGGCGCGCTGTTCGACATATTCAGCCGCCCGCCCTATATGGCCGCCTTCCAGATGGCGCCGACGGTCGACCGCATCACCCGCGACCTGACCGCCGCCGACGCGCCCAAGCTGGACGTGCTGATCGGCCACGATACCAACGTCGCGGCACTGGCGGCGGTGCTGGGCGTGCCGGTCAAGGCGCCGGGCTTCGCGACCAACGATCCCTCGCCGGGCGGCGGCATCGCCATCGCGCTGGTCAAGGCACCCAATGGCCGCCAGGCGGTGCGCCTCTGGTACCGCAGCCAGAGCGCCGCCGACATGCGCGCCGCCCGCGACCGCACGGTCTGGACGCCGCTCCGCCTCAAGGGCTGCGACGAGGGCGCCGAGCACCGCTGTGCGCTGCCGGCGTTCCTGAAGCGGCTGGAGACAGCGACGGCACCTGCGCGCGGCTAGACCCCGCGGCTGGGGTAAACGTCGTATTGTTGCAGCGACCTGCGGGCTCGATCCAGCCCGGGGAGATTGCACGCATGACGACGGTACTTCGCAGCCTGACCCTGGCCTTGGCCGCCGCCGCGGTGTCGCCAGCAGCGCTGGCGCAGCAGCTGCCCGCGCCTGCCGCCGCGGAGGAAGCGGGCGGAGCTTCGCCCTTCGTGCCTGCCGGATTCGCACCACCGACCCTGGTGGACGCGCAAAGGTTCAAGCTCGTCCCGCTCGGGCCCGCTTTGGTCAAGATCGACTTCGACGCCTATATGTCGTCGATCGACCATCTCCAGAAGACCTTCACGCGCAGCACCGCATGGCCGCACCCCGGCATCACCGATGCCGATGCCATGCGCGACATGGAGACGGAACAGGCCCGCTTCCGCGCGCGTCGGTCCTTCGCCTATGCGGTGCTCTCCCCCGATGGTCGCCGCGAGCGAGGATCGGTGTATGTCTCGCCCAGCCCGATCCCCGGCTACGACGCCATGGTGCGGCTGTGGGTGACCAAGGCGGACCATGACGCCGGGTTCGACGCCGAACTCTATGCGTGGGTCACCGAGTGGATCCGCACGGACTGGCCGTTCGCGCGGGTGGCCTATCCCGGCCGGTCGATCGACTGGGGAACCTGGGACGCAGCCGTTGCCGCGGAAGCAGCGAAACGGCCGCGCCCGGGACCGTAAGCGCGAGGCGCCGCGCCCTTACGCCGCGCGCGAGTACGCCATCGCCTGGTAGCTCGCGAACAGTTCCTCGAAATGCTGGTCCATCGTCCGCGTCGACGGCGCGTCCGCGGTGGCGCGCATGCGGTGGAACATCGGGGTGGTGTCGACGAAGTGGGTCAGCGCATCGCGCAAGGACACCGGGTCGGCCGAACGATAGAGCATCCCCTGCCCTTCGACGAACTGGTCGGCGGCGCCGCCCTCGTCGGGAACGATCAACGGCAGGCCACTGGCGCGCGCTTCGGCGGCGACCATGCAGAAGGTCTCCGCCTCGCAGCCATGGACCAGCGCGTCGGCGCTCGCCAGCACCCGGGCGAGCTGCTCGCGGTTGCTGGTCGGCTCGAACAATTGGGCGTGCGGGTTGCGGCCGATCGCGGTGATCACCTTGGAGCGGGCGGTGCCGGTGCCGATCAGGACCAGCCCCATGGGATGCCGCCCCGCCGCCGCCTCGGCCGCCTCGATCACCATCGGCCAGCGCTTCTCCGGCGCCAGCCGGCCGACGCCGATCAGCAACGTCGCCTCGGGCCCCAGCCCGCAGCTCGCCAGCAGTTCGGCACGGAGCGATTCGTCGCGCAGGGTAGGGCTGAAATAGCCGGGCTCGACGCCCATCGGGATCGTCGCCACCTTGGTCAGACCGCCTTCGGTCAGCCGGCGCGCAAGCCCCTGCCCCGCCGTCACCACCTGGTCGAACCCGTCGTCGAGCCGGCGGAGATGCTGCCAGAAGGAGGAGAAGCCCTTGTCGATCGTCTCGCGGTTGGCAATCGTGCCGAACCAGCGATAGGCATAGGCGGCCAGCGGATCGGCGTGCATCACCAGCGACCGCGCCGCCGATCCCTGCCAGCGCGCGACCATCGAGGCGCTGCGCCAAGGCGACGAGGCCTCGACGAAATCGGGCCGCCAGCGGTCCAGCGCGGCGTGGAGCGCGGGCTCGTCGTCGAAATAGCGGTAGCGGCGGTCGAGCGGCAGCAGCGGGGCCGGGATCGTCGCAAGGATCGCGCCGTCGCGCGCCTCGAGGATCTCCTCGCGCTCGCCGGGGGCGAGGATGATGATCTCGTGGCCCAGCTTGGCACCCAGCTCCATCTTGCGACGGACATAGGTTTTCACGCCGCCGCCATAGGGGCTGTAGAAGGCGCAGACGTCGAGGATGCGCATCAATGCGTCTCCAGCAGTTCGCGATATTGGCCGAAGCGGCCGCCCTTGGTCAGCGCACCGAGCGTCTTGTCGATGCTCGTCAGCAGCGCCGGCACGGTGATGTCCCCCGGATGCACGCCAAGCCGCATCGCCGGGCGGCGCGGCAGCAGCGTGCGGGCGAGCGCGGCCACGGCGAGCGAGGAGGCAATCCGGCTCTTGCTGCGGCTGGCCCAGGTGATCACCGGGCCCTTGGCGAGCACGCGGTCCTGCTGCTGCGGCGCCCAGACGCGGAAATGATCCTCGGCGAGCGCGAAATCGAGATCGCGCAGCGCTTCGCGGGCGCCGTCGCCATAGAGCCAGGCGGGGGCGATGAAGCCGGTGACCGGGCGGCCGATAATGTCCTCCACCAGCGCCCGGCCGCGCGCCATCCGGTCGCGCGCGGTGGCATAGTCGAGGCCAAGGAACTCGCCCTCGCCCGCGGTCATGTGCCTGGCCTTGAAGCGCGCGCCGGCCGAGGCGTGCTCGGAGACGTCCTTGTGGAACCAGCCGTGCAGGAACATCTCGATCCCCGAATCAGCCCAGCCACGCAGCCGGGTGGCGAAGGGGCTGCCGGGGACCAGCGGGGCCGATCCCCAATGGTCCGGCACCACCAGCATCGCATAGCGGGGCGCGCCGATATGCCGCAGGAACAGCTCGGAAAGCTGGTCGACCGCGCCCTCGGAACGGGGCCCGACATCGTGGATCGATGCGAGCAGGCTGGGGCCTCGGGGCCCTTGGGGGCGGGTGGTTGCGGTCATGCTATCGTTCTTTGCTGCAGGTGCGAGCGATATAGACCGCCGGAACTGGGCGGCAAGCGGGCGGAATTCCGGCTTTTTCTAACGCGCGGAATACCAAGGACTAAACGACGCGAGGCCCCTCGATCCGCACCAACGCTGCCATAATCGACGCGAAGCGGACATCCATCTTCGGTCTAGGGCCCCTCTACCTTGGGGTTGGCAGCGCTTAGACGAGCGCGATTTTGCGGGTCGCCTCGGGGGTGGTCAGCGCGTCGACCAACCGCAGCGCACGCTCGACACGCTCGCGCGGCGTCGATCCTCCGATCGAAACGCGCAACGCGGGCGGCGCCGTCCCGGGATCCACCGCAAACACATCGCCGCCGACCACGCCCAGCCCCTGCGGCCGCAGCGCGTTGACAATTTCGGCCGCATTCGCCCCTGCCGGGAGCGGCATCCACAGATGATAGCCTTCTTCCTGCGCGTGGAAGCTGCCGGGACGCAGCACCGCGCGGGCGATCGCCTGCCGCGCGCGTGCTTCTTCGCGCACCGCGGCACGCAGCGCATCGAAGCTGCCGCCGTGCAGCCAGTCGGCGACCACCGCGACGTTGAGCGGCGGCGCCATCACCGCGGTTTCGTGCAGATCGGCCGCGAGCCGCCACGCCGCCGCGACGTCGGGCGCGGCGATCCAGGCGACGCGGAGGCCGGGCGACAGGATCTTCGAAACGCTGGCGATGTGCCAGCAGCGTTCCGGCACCAGCGCGGCGAGCGGCGGCAAGGGCGCCTCGGGGAGCAGCCCATAGGCATCGTCCTCGATCAGCTTCAGCCCGTGGCGGCGCACCACTGCCGCCAGCGCCGTGCGCCGCGCCGGGCCCATCGTCGCGGTAGTCGGATTGTCGTTGGTGGGAACGACATAGGCCGCCGCAACCCCGTCCGCACAGGCGTCCGCCAGCGCCTCGGGCATCATGCCCTCGCCGTCGCTCGCGATCACCCGCAGCGTCAGGCCATAGCGCCGCGCGACCGCGAGCAGCCCGGGATAGGCGAACGCGCCCACCGCCAGCACGTCGCCGGGGCGCAGCTCGGTGCTGATCACCGCATGCAGCGCGTGCTGCCCGCCGGCGCTGACCAGCACGGTATCGTCCTGGGCCGGGATGCCGCGGCCCTGCAGCAGGGCGGCGCCCGCCGCACGCGCCAGCGGCATGCCGCCGCGTGGCTGATAGTGGAACGGCGCTGGCCCGTCCGCCCGGCCGAGCAGGTTCGCCGCCGAGGCGGCGAACGCCTTTTCCAGCTGCCGGTCCGCGGCTTCGGGGGGCGCGTTCATCCCGGCATCGGCCGGCTCGGTATAGGGAATGCCGCTGGGCTCGACGGCCTTGCTGCGCACGAAGCTGCCGCGGCGGCCATCGCCTTCGATCAGCCCCAGCCGCTGCGCCTCGCCATAGGCGCGGGTGACGGTGGTCAGGTCCACGCCCAGCGCCTCGGCCAGCATCCGCTGCGGCGGCAGCCGGTCGCCGGGCTGCAGCGCGCCTGCCTCGATGTCGCGCGCGATCGCATCAGCGATGGCGAGGTACTTCGGACCCAGGGTTCCGGCGATGTCGGGTTTCCAGCTTTGCATGGTTCGAGGCCTAGCCGATCGCATCTAAATTTACAGACGTTCCGCGCATGGTCCCGCCCTCAATCCCGGTGCTGGGCGAAGCCGTCGCGGCCGCGCGCGCCGCTTCGCGCCGGGCAACAGGCGACGCGATGGCGATCATCCCTCGAACGGATCGCTGCCGGCGGCGCGGCCGTCGAGCCGGTTCCACAGCCGCTCGGTCCCCGCCTCGCGGGCGCGGTTCACATATTGCGAGGCGACCAGCCAGCCCTTGATCGGCCGCAGCGGCAACAGGCTGCCCAGCGCCATCAGCGGCAGCGAGGTGAACAGATGCACCCACAAGGGCGGATCGAAGGCCACCTGCACCCACACCACCACGAAGGTGAGCGGGAAAACGACGATGCACAGCGAGAAGAAGGCGGGGCCGTCGTCCGGCGCGGCGAAGCGATAGTCCAGGCCGCATGCATCGCATTTGTCGACCACCTTCAGCCAGGAGCGGAACATGCGCCCCTTTCCGCAGCGCGGGCACAGCCCCTTCCACCCGCATTTCAGGATCCAGGGAAACGCTGCCTTGGTCGATACCGTCATGACCCAACTCCTGAGTCGCACCATCCAGCTGCCACATAGTCACTACATAACCCATACACAATTTCCATGAACGGAATTTTGCCTGCTTAATGTATGCAGAACGTCTCCTCAGCGCCGGCGGCCGCCCGCGCGGGATCCGATCGACTGCAACGCCATCGCGCCTCGTTCGCGGAGGGCATCGCGCATCATCCGGGACGCGAGGTGGTATCCGGCGTCGGAAAGAGGCAGGTGGAGAAGATCGCCTGTTCGGAAGCCCTGCCCGGTCGACTGCGTCGACGCGGCGCATTCCCGCATGAGGGATAGGATCGCCTCGCCGGAAGATGGGTTGGCAGATACTCCCGTATACTGACGTCGCCGCAGGCCGTTCGGTACACCAAAAGGGTCGGGCGGCATTGCCCCCCTGCCCCTCGCCGCCCGACAACCTTCCCCGATCAGCATGGAGGATTCCACCTCCACCGTACCGGTCGCTGCCCCGTCCCCAGCCGCGCGGCCAGCGAACCTAAACGCACGTATGCGGGCGCCATGCCCCGCATAGGATGGAGCGGCCGCGCGGATCGGTGCTTATGGCTGCAACACTTCAGGAGACCGAAGATGCGCGTGAACTATGCCCGCAATGCCGGCCGCCCCTGGGCGGTACGCATTCTGCTCGACAATTCCCAGCCGCGCAGCCCGCGCCGCGCCCAGGCGATGCCGTTCGACGAGACTCCCGCCCACCGTACCGCTGCGCCTACCGGCATGTGACGGCGCCTCGGCCGCCCGCCACGACGATGTACCTCCGGCAGCATCTGCCGAACGTGCAGCCAGGCCTGTTCCTGCACGAATGAGGCGAAGCTGCGGATAGCGTGGCCGCGAGTACACCCCGGCCACGCCAGCCCGTCACTCGACGGTGACGGACTTGGCCAGGTTGCGCGGCTGGTCGACATCGGTGCCCTTGGCGACGGCAACGTGATAGGCGAGCAACTGCACCGGCACCGCATAGACCAGCGGCGCGATCAGCGGGTGGACCTTGGGCATGGTGATGGTGGCGATGCAGCCGTCCCCCGCGGCCTGGATGCCGTCATAGTCCGAGATCAGCACCACCTTGCCGCCACGTGCCTGCACTTCCTGCATGTTGCTGACGGTCTTGTCGAAGAGCGGGCCCGAAGGCGCGATCACGATCACCGGCACGGCATCGTCGATCAGCGCGATCGGCCCGTGTTTCATCTCGCCGGCGGCATAGCCCTCGGCATGGATATAGCTGATTTCCTTGAGCTTCAGCGCGCCTTCCAGCGCCAGCGGATAATCGGTGCCGCGACCGAGATACAGCACGTCGCGCGCCGCCGCGATCACCCCGGCCATCGTCTGAATCGATTCGTCATAGGCCAGCGCGGCGTTGAGCGAAGCCGGCGCTTCGGCCAGATGGCGGACGATGCGGCGTTCCTCGGCTTCGTCCAGCTTGCCCTTGGCCTTGGCGAGATTGGCCGCCAGCGCGGCCAGCACCGCCAGCTGGCAGCTGAACGCCTTGGTCGAGGCCACGCCGATCTCCGGCCCGGCATGGGTCGGCAGCAGCAGGTCCGCCTCGCGCGCCATGGTGCTGGTCGGCACATTGACCACCGCGGCGATCGTCTGCCCCTCGCTGCGGGCGTGGCGGAGCGCAGCAAGCGTGTCCGCGGTTTCGCCCGACTGGCTGATCACGATCATCAGCCCGCCGTCTTCCATGACCGGCGCACGGTAGCGGAATTCGGAGGCGACATCGATGTCCACCGGCACGCGGGCGAACTGCTCGAACCAGTATTTCGCCACCATGCCGGCATAATAACTGGTGCCGCAGGCGACGATGGTGACGCGCTTGATCGCCGAGAGATCGAACTCCGGAATCGGCAGCGTCACCTTCTCCTCCATGCGCTGGAGATAGGCGCGCAGCGTCTGCGCGACGACGATCGGCTGCTCGTAGATCTCCTTCAGCATGTAATGCCGATGGTTTCCCTTGGAGATGAGCTCGCCGGTCACGCCCGAGATGGTGATCGGCCGCTCGACCGGATTATTGTCCTTGTCGAAGATCTCGGCGCCGTCCTTGGTGATGACGACCCAGTCGCCCTCCTCCAGATAGGCGATGCGCTGGGTGAGCGGCGCCAGCGCCAGCGCGTCCGAGCCGAGATAGGTCTCGCCCTCGCCATAGCCGACAACCAAAGGCGAGCCGAGCCGCGCGCCGATCAGGAGATCGGGATGCTGGCGGAACAGGATGGCAAGCGCGAAGGCACCGTGGAGGCGCGGCAGCACTTCGCGCACCGCCTCGGCCGGGGCCATGCCCGCCTCGACCTTCTCGCTCACCAGATGGGCGACGACTTCGGTGTCGGTCTCGCTGGTGAAGGTGCGGCCGCGCGCGGTGAGTTCCTCGCGCAGCGCCTTGAAATTCTCGATGATGCCGTTGTGGACGAGGGCCACTTCGCCGGTCGCGTGCGGGTGCGCATTGTTGGTCGTCGGGCCGCCATGCGTCGCCCAGCGGGTGTGCGCGATACCCGTGGTGCCGGGCAGCGGGTGGGCGGCGAGTTCCTTGCCCAGATTGACCAGCTTGCCCGAGGCGCGGCGGCGCTCGATCGTGCCGTCTACGTCCGTGGCGATGCCGGCCGAGTCATAACCGCGATACTCGAGGCGCTTGAGGCCTTCGAACAGACGTTCTGCGACGTCTTCCTTGCCCACGATTCCAACGATTCCGCACATCGCATCCGTCCTCCTGCCCCAGCCCTAGCGCGGGTGGGCGGCCGCCGCTAGCGGGGGCATACTGACGGATGGCTGAATGGGTCCGCCTACTAAGCGCCCTGTCCCTCAGTGCGGAAAGTTGGTGTCGTTGAAAATCCGGGTAAACTCGGCCGGATCGGGCTCATGCCCCTGTTCCTCGCGGAAACGCACGGCGCCCTTTTCCCAGACTTCGCGGATCGCCCCGGCGATCCCCTCGGGGAACTGCATCCGCTCGACGACGATGCCCCGCCAATCGCTCTCCCCGCCGAAGGCTTCGCGCAGCGCCGGCTCGGCGGCGGTGAGTTGGGCGTCGCTCTTCTCGTCGAGATGGCCGATCGCGTCGAGCACATAGGCGTCGAGCAGCTTGAGGAACGGCTTGTCGGTATAGCGGTCGGTCATTTCGCGGCCTTTCGTGCCTTCATTATCGCACGGAAGGTCGTGGCCCAGCCCTGCTTCGTCAATGTTTCCGGGCGGGTAACCGCCAGCGCATCGGCCTCGACATCGCGGGTGATCACCGATCCCGCGCCGATGATCGCGCCGTCGCCGATCGCCACCGGGGCCACCAGCGCGCTGTTCGATCCGATGAAGGCGCCCGCCCCGATCACCGTCTTCTGCTTTAGGAAGCCGTTGTAATTGCAAGTGATCGTGCCCGCGCCGATGTTCGCCCCGGCGCCGACGCTGGCATCGCCCAGATAGGTCAGGTGGTTGGCCTTGGCGCCCTTGCCGAGCACCGCGTTCTTCAGTTCGACGAAATTGCCAACATGGGAGTCCGTCTCCAGCACCGCACCGGGGCGCAGCCGGGCATAGGGACCAACGATCGCGCCGCTGGCGATCGTTGCGCCCTCGATGTGGCTGAACGCGCGCAGCACGACCCCGTCGGCCACGGTGACGCCGGGGCCGAACACCACGTTGGGCTCGATCGTCACGTCGCGGCCGATCTGCGTGTCGTAGGCGAACCACACCGTCTCCGGCGCGATCAGCGTCGCGCCCTCCGCCATGGCACGGGCGCGGCGAGCCTGCTGCCACGCCCCCTCCACCGCCGCCAGTTCGCCCCGGCTGTTGACGCCGGTGACTTCGGCGACCCCCGTCTCGATCACCGCCGCGACCCGGCCGTCGTCATTGGCGATCTCGACGATGTCGGTCAGGTAATATTCGCTGGCGGCGTTGTCGTTCTTCAGCCGGTCGAGCAGCACGAACAGATCGGCGCCCCGCACCGCCATCAGCCCCGAATTGCACAGGGTGACGGCGCGCTCCTCCGGCGAAGCGTCCTTGTACTCGACGATCTTCGACAGGCGATCGCCGCCCTCGATGATCAGCCGGCCATAGGCGCCGGGATCGGCCGGGCGGAAGCCGAGCACCACGACGGCGGGCTGGTCCGCGCCATGCAGCCGCTCGACCATCCGCCGCATCGTCGCGGTGGTGACGAGGGGCACGTCGCCATAGAGGATCAGCACGTCGCCGTCGAAGCCCGCCAGCGCGTCCTTGGCCTGGAGCACGGCGTGCCCGGTGCCGAGCTGCTCGGCCTGATGCGCCGTCTCCGCGCCCAGTGGGGTGACGGCAACCTCCACCTGCTCGCGCCCGGCGCCGACCACCACGACCTCGCGCGCGGCGCCCAGCGCCTTCACGCTGTCGATCAGGTGGAGCAGCATCGGCCGTCCGGCAATCGGGTGCAGCACCTTGTGGGTATCGGATTTCATCCGCGTGCCCTTGCCGGCGGCGAGGATGATCGCGGCGATGGGTGCAGTCACGTGGCCAGTCTCCGGTCGAAATGGGGTGCAACCCCTGCCACGCTGGACATGGCTTTTCCAGCACGATGCTGCCATGCGGCACGCCATGCCCCTGCCCTTCCGGACCATCGGATTCGACCTCGACGGCACGCTGCTCGATACCAGCGGCGACCTTGCCGCGACGCTCAACCGCGTGCTCGCCGAGGACGGCCGGCCGGCCCTGCCGCTCGACCGCATCCTGTCCATGGTCGGCCGCGGCGTGCACAAGCTGCTGGAGCAGGCGGTCGCGGCGACAGGCGGCGGCGATGCGGCGGTGGTGGCACGGGTCTATCCGCGCTTCGTCGCGACCTATGGCGACCATATCGCCGAGCATAGCCGCCTTTATCCCGGCGTGCTCGACGCGCTCGATGCGCTGGCCGCGCAGGGCATCAAGCTGGCGGTGGTCACCAACAAGCTGGAGGCGCTCAGCCTGCCGCTGCTGGAGGCGACCGGCCTGCTCCCGCGCTTCACCACCGTGATCGGCGGCGACACGCTCGGCCCCGGCACCGCCAAGCCTTCGCCCGCGCCGATCCTGGAGATGGTCCGGCGCTGCGGCGACCCGGCGGCGTTCGTCGGCGATTCGATCTACGACGTGCAGGCGGCGCAGGCGGCGAGCGTCCCCGTGATCGCGTGCAGCTTCGGCTTCTCGCAGGTGCCGGTGACCACGCTCGGCGCCGAGGCGGTGATCGATTCCTTCGCCGAACTGCTGCCCGCGCTGGAAGCCCTTCGCCCAATCAGCGTTTGACAGCGCGCGGCCGCACGGCGAAACACACGCTGTCGGAAAGGGAGAGAATCCGGGCAACCGGATCGCCGAAGGAGCAACCGCCCCGGAAACTCTCAGGCAAAAGGACCTTCCGGCCACAACATTCTGGAGAGTGGCGCCGCGCGCGCCCGCCGACGGGATAGCGATCTCAGGCAAACGGACAGAAGGGGCCCGCAACCGAGTGTTTCAGGAGACGGGTTCCGTGGCGACCAAAGGCGTCGGGCCGAATGCAGGGCCGATCAGCATCACCGACGTGTTCACCATCGGCATCGGGCCGTCGAGCTCGCATACCGTGGGGCCGATGCGCGCCGCGCGCGACTTCGCCGCCTGGGTAATCGCCGACGGGCGGAGCGTCACCAAGCTGTGCTGCGAGCTGTTCGGCTCGCTGGCACTGACCGGCAAGGGCCACGCCACCGATCGCGCGGTGGTGCTGGGGCTGGCGGGCGAGCGGCCCGAGGGTGTCGATCCCGATGCGGTGGAGCCGATGCTAGCAGACATCGCTGCGCAGCGCCGGCTGCGGCTTGGCGGCACTGCGCTGGTGCCGTTCGATCCCGAAACCGACATCAAGTTCCGCAAGCGCCAGTTCCTCCCCGGCCATCCCAACGGCATGAAGCTGCGCGCCACGCTGATCGACGGCGCGGTGCTGGAGCGGACATATTATTCGGTCGGCGGCGGCGCGATCCGGCGCGAGGGCGAGGAAGCCGCGGCAGGCCTTTCCGCCGGTACCAACCATCCCTTCGCCAGCGCCCGCGAGATGCTGCAGCGCTGCGACGAGCTCGGGCTCGACATCGCCGGGCTGATGCTCGCCAACGAACGCGGCTGGCGCGACGATGCGGCGACGCTCGCCTTTGTCGACGGCATCCATGATGCGATGAACGCGTGCATGGATCGCGGCATGGCGCAGGACGGCATCCTGCCCGGCGGCCTGGAAGTCCCCCGCCGCGCACGCAAGCTCCACCAGAAGCTGATCGCGCGCGGCCCCCGCGTCGAGCCCGCCTCGGTGCTCGAATGGGTGAGCCTCTGGGCACTCGCGGTGAACGAGGAAAATGCCGCCGGCGGCCGCGTCGTCACCGCTCCCACCAATGGCGCGGCAGGGGTGATCCCGGCGGTGCTGCGCTACTACGAATGCTTCGTCGGCAATGCGACCAAGGACGGGGCGCGCCGCCTGCTGCTCACCGCCGCGGCGATCGGCATCCTCTACAAGCGCCAGGCGTCGATTTCGGCGGCCGAGATGGGATGCCAGGGCGAAGTGGGCGTCGCCTGCTCGATGGCGGCGGCAGGCCTCGCCGCGGCGCTGGGCGGCAGCAACGCGCAGATCGAGAATGCCGCCGAGATCGGCATGGAGCATAATCTCGGCCTCACCTGCGATCCGATCGGCGGGCTGGTGCAGATCCCCTGCATCGAGCGCAACACGATGGGCGCGGTCAAGGCGATCAACGCCGCGATGCTCGCGCTTCACGGCGACGGCACGCACAAGGTCTCGCTCGATGCGGTGATCGAGACGATGCGCCAGACCGGCCTCGACATGCGCTCCAAGTACAAGGAGACGAGCCTGGGCGGCCTGGCGGTCAACGTCGTCGAGTGCTGACCGGGCTCAGGGCTGCGCGGGCTTGAACTCGAAGTTCATCCCCGAGATTCGGCTGGGCTGGAAGCCCTTCCAGATCGTCGAGGCCGGCGCGCCGGGGCTGAACCCGGCGTAGCGGCCGCCGGGCGCGCCTTGCCATTTGCCGTCGTTCGAGTTCGGCACCAAGCCGTCGATGTACGCGGCCTTGGCTTCCTCGCCCTTCACATAGCGATCGAGGAACGCGGTGATGAAGTGCGCCTGCACTGCCATCAGCCGGTCCTTGCGCCACACCGCGTCCTCGAACCAGTCCAGGTCCCAGAAGCTTTCGCGCATCGCCGGGGGCGCGCCGATCAGCGCAATGCTGTGCGCCGCCTCGCGGAAGGTGAGCAGGTAACGCGGGGCATGCACTTCCTGGTCGAACAGCGTGCGCACGCCCGGATCATAGCCGACGACATGGTCCTGGCTGCCGACGATGAACAGCGTCGGCGCACGGATCGCCGCAACGCCCGGTGCGGCCCAGAGCGGCGTGCCGTAGAGGTTGCTGGCGGGCGAGATCGCCACCACCGCCTTGAGATCGGCGACCTTGAGGCGCTCCGCCTTCTCCGCCCCGGCCACATAGGGCGCGAGCACGCCGCGCGTCGCGCCCGCCACCGCCGGATCGAGCGGCGCGCCGGCGGCGGTGAGCACGCCGTAACCGCCCATCGAATAGCCGATCAGCGCGGTGCGCGCGGCATCGGCGGCGGCGAACGCCCCCTGCCCGGCCTGCGCCCGGCGCTGGGCCTCGGCAGCGACGAAGGCGATGTCGAGCGGGCGGCTGGTCAACGGTCCGGCGCGCGCGGCCGGCGTGCGGATGGTGATCGGCGGATCGCGGAAGGCGGGCGCGACCACGACATAGCCCTTGCTTGCGAGGTTCTCGCCGAGCCAGGACAGCACCTCCGGGGTGTTGCTATAGCCATGGGCGAGGATCACCAGCGGGAAGCGCCCCTTGGCGGCCGCCGCGCCCGGCGTGGCGAGCCCCGGCACCTCGAACGGCACGTCGCTGCCCTTCTCGCCCGGCAGCGCGGTCCGATAGCGGGTGCCCGCGCCTTTTGCCGCGGCCGGATACCAGAGCTTGATCGGGATGTGCCGGTCGACGATCGCGGGCTTGTCGGCGCCCTGTAGCGGATCGGCCCGGCCCGCTTCCACGAACTCGAGATCGGCCACCCCGACGCCGTAGCTGCCGAGCGCCGCCAGCTCCGGCGCGTCGACGCTGGGCCGTGCCGGTGCCTGCTGCGCGTGGCCCTGAAACGCAAAAATCGCGGCTGCGCATGCTGCGGCCGCGATTCCAATTCTGCCGATCATTCGGTCCCCTCTCCTGATGGAGAGGGCGGAGGCATCGCCCCCGCCCTCCCGCGTGTGCATCAGTAATTTACACCGAAGCGCAGGCCTGCATAGCGACGGAAATCGCGCGGCAGGACCGACTGGGTGGCGATCTGCTTGCCGAAATTGCCGCCCGAGTTGACCAGCGCCGGGAAATACTGCTTGTCGAACAGGTTGTTGACGAACAGCGTCGCTTCCCAGCGGCGCTTGTGGTCGCGCACGCCGGCGCTCAGGTTGAAGATGCTGAACGCGGGCTGGAAGGTCTCCGGATCGCGCGCCGCATAATAGACGCTCGACTGATACTGCCAGCTGCCGACGAGCACGCCGTTCAGCTTCTCGGTCAGCGCCGGGCTATAGTCGATCGCCATCGACCCCTTCCATTCGGGCGCCTGGATCGCCCGCGTGCCGGTGAGCACCTGATAGCTAAGCTTGCCCTGCGTGATGCAGCCCTGCGCCGGACCCTGCTGGGTGTAGCACGGCGCCGCCGGGAACGAGAGATAGGTCGCGTCGAGATAGGTGAGGCCGCCGTTGATCGTCAGGTCACGCATCACGCGTGCCGCGGCTTCGAACTCCAGGCCCTTGGTGTTCATCTTGCCGACGTTGGTCAGGCGGAAATTGGAGGTCCCGTCCGCCAGCTGCTCGATCGTCTGTGCCTGCAGGTCGGTATAGTCGGTGCTGAAATAGGTGACGTTAAACGTCACGCGGCGCCCGAAGAACTGCGAGCGGAGGCCGAACTCCCAGTCCTTCGAGGTTTCGGGCCGGATCGGACCGGCGGCGGCGCGGTTCTTGTCGAAGTTGCTGGTCAGATCGTAGGTCTGGCCCTTGTAGCCGGTGGCATAGCTGCCGAACGCGAGGATGTCGCGCGTCGCCTGCCAGTTGAGGCCCAGCCGGTAGGTGGTGGCGTCGTCGCTGGCATGGCCAGCATAGCTGGTCGCCAGGCGCCGGTCGTCGAACGTGTATTCCACGCGCTCGTTCTGCGCGCGGCCGCCGACGGTGGCGGTAAGGTGCTGGATGAACTCCCAGTCGATCTGGCCGAACGCCGCGATCTGGCGCGAGCCCGAGGTGGCGAACCAGTTCTGCGGCGAGGTCACCGGCCCGCGATAGAAGCGGCGCTGGAAGGCGGCATCGGCGTAGTAGACGCCCAGCGCATAGCGGAACGCGTCCTCGCCCGGCGAGAGCAGGCGGATTTCCTGGGTGAACAGGCGCGACTGGAAGCGGCCGTCCTGGATGTTGCGGCCGATCGCGCCCGGGGCGACGGTGTCGTCCTGGTCGATATAGTCGTTCATGTGGAACTTGTCGTACGAGGTCAGGCCCAGCACCTGCATCTTGCCGATATTGATGTCGGTACGCAGGATGCCGCCGCCGCCGGCGAACTTGGTGCCGGCGCGATCATTGTTGGCGATCTTCTGGTTGTCCGGCTCGATCGTGATCCCCGGCAGCACCACGTCGGTGGTCAGGCCCGGAGTGTTGAGGAAGGTCGCCCCCGGGGTGACGCGGATGAACGGGCGGCCGAAATCGGTCTTGCCGTCGACATAGTTGCCGGAGAGCGTGAAGATCACGTCCGGCGTCGCCTTCCACTTCAGCTTGGCGCGGGTGTTCAGCGTCTCGCGGCCGTTGACGCGCTTGTTGTTGAACACGTTGAGGACGTTGCCGTCCCAGTTCGAATAGCTCGCCGAGACGACATAGCCGAGATTGTCGTTGATCGGCCCGGTGACGCTGAAATTGCCGCCATATTCGCGGTCGTCGGTCGCCAGCACATTGGCCTTCACATGGAAGTCCTTGGTCGGCTGAACCGTCATGATCTTGATCAGGCCGGCCGAGGCCGCCTTGCCGTACAGCGTGCTCTGCGGCCCGCGCAGCACTTCGATCATCGCCACGTCGGGCAGGTCGGAGAAGGCACGCGCCTGGAAGGCGAGCGGCACGCCGTCGACGGTCACCGCCACCGAGGATTCGACGCCGATCGCATAGGCAAAGGTGCCGATGCCGCGCAGCGAGACGTTGGCGTTGACCGGGTTTTCCGAGGGGCGGATCACCAGCGAGGGCGAGACCTTGCCGAGATCCTGGAAGTGGCGGACGCCCTGCGCCTCGAGATCGGCGGGCGTCACCACCTGCACCGCGAGGGGGACGTTCTGGATGTTCTCGAAGCGCTTCTGCGCGGTGGTGGTGACGATGATCTCGCCATCGTCCTGGCCGGCGGCCGGCGCGGCCTGGGCGGGTGCCCCCGCACCCTTGTCAGCTTCCTCGGGCGTCGCGGCATAGGCGCTGCCGGCGAGGAACGTGGCGGCCAGCGCGACGGCGCGTGCCGAAAATGGGAAACCCCTCATGAAACTTGAACCCCTTGCGTGATGCTATCGTTTGCCTCTCCCAAGCTGGAACGGCCGGCTACGCGGGTGCGCGCGCCGACGCTGATTTTGTGAGAATTATAGGATAAGTGTTGTGGCCTGACCGAAAACGGCCTCGAAATGTTTTTGGCTGGGCCTGTTCCGGACGTTGCGCGCTTGCGCACCGCCCAACGAAAAAGGGGCGGAAGCATCGCCTCCGCCCCTCCCCTGGGTACCGTTCGCTGAGCGAAGGGATCAGTAGTTCAGGCCGAAGCGAATGCCCGCATAGCGGCGGAAATCGCGCGGCAGCACCGCCTGGGTGGCGATGACGTTCGACGAATTCGCCCCGGCGCTCATGAAATTCGACGAGGTATTCACCAGCGACTGGAAATACTGCTTGTCGAACAGGTTGTTGACAAACAGCGTCGCTTCCCACCGGCGCTTGTGATCGCGCACGCCGACGCTGACGTTGAAGATGCTGTAGGTCGGCTGGAAGGTCTCGGGATCGTGCGCGACATAATAGACGCTCGACTGGTACTGCCAGCTGCCCTGGAACACGCCGGTCAGCTTCTCGGTGAGCGCGGGCGCATATTCGATGCTCGCGTTGCTCTTCCATTCCGGCGCCTGGATCGCGCGGGTGCCGGTCAGGTTCTGGAACGCCGGCTTGCCCGGATTACACCCCTGCGCCTGCGTCTGCAGCGGATAGCATTGCGCGGCCGGGAACGAGGTGTAGGTGGCGTCGAGATAGGTCACCGCACCGCTGATCGTCAGATCATGGGTGATGCGCGCGGCGCTTTCGAATTCCAGGCCCTTGGTGTTCATGCCGCCCACATTGGTCAGGCGATAGTTGCTGGCACCATTGACCGTCTCGATCGACTGCGCCTGGAGGTCCTTGTAGTTGGTGTCGAAATAGGTGACGTTGAAGGTCATCCGACGACCGAAGAACTGGGTGCGGACACCGAATTCCTTGTCCTTCGACGTCTCCGGCCGGATCGGGCCGGCATCGGCACGCGCCTGGTTGAAGTTGCTGGTCAGATCGTAGGTCTGGCCCTTGTAGCCGGTGGCGTAGCTGCCGAAGAGCATCACGTCGCGGGTCGCCTGGTACTGCAGGCCCAGGCGATAGGTGGTGGCATTGTCGCTGGCATGGCCTGCCCAGCTGCCGTTCGCATTGTTGTCGCGGAAGGTGTACTTCACTCGCTCGGTCTGCGCGCGACCGCCGACGGTGGCGGTGAGGTTCTTCACGAATTCCCAGTCGATCTGGCCGAACGCGGCGACCTGGCGCGAGCCCGAGGTGGCGTACCAGTTTTGCTGTGCGAACACCGGCCCGCGCATGAACGGACGCTGGAAGCCCGTATTGGCGTAGTAGAGGCCGAGCGCGTAGCGGAACGCGTCGGTGCCCGGCGACAGCAGTCGGATTTCCTGCGTGAACAGCCGCGATTTGAACGCACCGACCTGGATGTTGCGGCCGTAGGGGCCGGGCGCGGCCGTGTCGTCATGGTCGATATAGTCGTCCATGCGGAACTTGTCATAGGAGGTCAGGCCCAGCACCTGCATCTTGCCGACATTGATGTCGGTGCGCAGCATGCTGCCCCAGCCCCAGTACTTGGTGCCGGCGCGGTCGTTGTTGGCGACCTTCTGGTTCAGCGGGCTGATGGTGATGCCCGGCAGCACGACGTCGGCGGTGAGGCCGGCCTGGCCCCGCAGCAGCGCGCCCGGCGCCATGCGGATGAACGGGCGTCCGACCGTGGTGTTGCCATTGAGATAGTTGGCCGAGGCGGTGAAGACGACGTCCGGGCTTGCCTTCCACTTCAGCTTGCCGCGGGTGCTGAGCGTCTCGCGGCCGTTGACGTCCTTGCCGTCGACCACATTGCGCACGTTGCCGCCCCAGTTCGAATAGCTGGCCGAGAAGACATAGCCGAGCGTCTCGTTGATCGGGCCGGTGACACTGAAATTGCCGCCATATTCCTTGTCGTCGGTGGCGAGCAGGTTCGCCTTGACGTGGAAATCGTTGGTCGGCTGGGTGGTCATGATCTTGATCAGGCCGGCCGAGGCGGCCTTGCCGTACAGCGTGCTCTGCGGGCCGCGGAGCACTTCGATCATCGCCACGTCGGGCAGATCGGTGAAGGCGCGCGCCTGGAAGGCGAGCGGCACGCCGTCGACGGTCACTGCGACCGAGGACTCGACACCGATGCCGAACGCGAAGGTGCCGACGCCGCGCAGCGAGACGTTCGCGTTGACCGGGTTTTCGGCGGTGCGGACGGTTAGCGAGGGCGCGACCTTGCCGAGATCCTGGAAGTGGCGAACGCCCTGCGCCTCGAGCTGGGCAGGCGTGACCACCTGCACCGCGAGCGGCACGTTCTGGATGTTCTCGAAGCGCTTCTGCGCGGTGGTGGTGACGACGATCTCGCCATCGCCCTTCGCCGCCGTCGTGGCCTGGGCCGGCGCGGGCGCTGCGGCCGGATCACGATGCTCTTCCCCCGCATGCGCATGCGCATGCGCATGCGCCGCGCTGCCGATGAACGATGCGGCGAGCGCAAGCGTGCACAGCGGAAACTGGTAACCCCTCATCTATCATGCCCCTTGGAAGGTGAACCTCATCCCTCCTCTCCCCACGCCGGTATACTCTCTGGCCACCGGTCGCCCTGTCCTGACAATTGTAGGACCAGCGAGGCAATTCCCAAATTTGGTTGAGAATTATGAGCGGCCTCTGCCACGATAGCGAGAGCAGCGTGACACCAAAGCAACAGAACAGCAAACGTTTGCATCAGCACAAAAAAGAAAGGCGGAAGCATTGCTTCCGCCTTTCAGCTCTGCCCGATCAGCGCGGTCGTTCAGTAGTTCAGACCGAAGCGAACACCGGCATAGCGACGGAAGTCTCGCGGCAGCACGGCCTGGGTCGCCAACTTATTGCCGAAATTGCCGTCGGAGTTGATCAAAGACGGATAATATTGCTTGTCGAACAGGTTGTTAACGAAGAGCACCCCCTCCCAGCGGCGCTTGTGATCGCGCACGCCCAGGTTCAGGTTGAAGATGCTGAACGCGGGCTGGAACGTCTGCGGATCCCGCGAGACGTAATAGAGGCTGGAGGTGTACTGCCAGCTGGCCTGGACCACGCCGTTCAGCTTGTCCGTGATGGCAGGGGCGTAGTCGATATTGGCCGACCCCTTCCACTCGGGAGCCTGTACCGCTCGGGTACCGGTGAGGTTCTGATAGTTCGGCGGCCCCTGGATACAGCCTTGTGCAACGGTCTGGGTCGGGAAACAGGGCGCCGCCGGGAAGGACGTGTACGTCGCATCGAGATAGGTTGCAGAACCGCTCAGCGTCAGGTCCCGCGTCACGCGGGCAGCCGTCTCGAACTCCAGGCCCTTGGTGTTCAGGCCACCCACATTGGTGAGGCGGAAGTTGGAGGTTCCGTTGATCGTCTCGATCGTCTGCGCCTGCAGATCCGTGTAGTTCGTGTCGAAATAGGTGACGTTGAACGTCATCCGGCGATTGAAGAACTGGGTGCGGATGCCGATTTCCTTGTCCTTCGAGGTCTCGGGACGGATCGGGCCGAGATTGGCGCGCGCGGTGTTGAAGCCGGTGGTCAGATCGTAGGTCTGGCCCTTGTAGCCGGTGGCATAGTTGCCGAACACCATGATGTCCGGCGTCGCCTGATAGCTCAGGCCCAGCCGGTAGGTGGTGGCGTTGTCGCTGGCGTGGCCCGCCCAGCTGCCCTTCGCGATATTGTCGCGGAAGGTATATTTGACGCGCTCGTTCTGCGCACGACCGCCGACGGTGGCGGTGAGATGCCTGATGAACTCCCAGTCGATCTGGCCGAATGCGGCAACCTGGCGGGAGCCCGACGTGGCGTACCAGTCAGCCGGAGAGAAGGCCGGACCGCGGAGGAACGGACGCTGGAACGCAACGTCGGCATAATATACGCCGAGGGCATAGCGGAACGCCTCGTCGTCGGGCGAAAGCAGGCGTACTTCCTGCGTGAACAGCCGGGACTTGAACGCGCCGATCTGTAGATTCTTGATCGTCGGCGACGCGGTATCATCATGGTCAAGATAGTCGTCGAGACGGAATTTGTCGTACGAGGTCAGGCCCAGCACGCTGAGCTTGCCGAGTTTGATGTCCGTGCGGAGCATCGAGCCCCAGCCCCAATATTTGGTGCGCGAAGGATAGTCGTTGCTGACCTGCTGATTGAGCGGCCCCGGCGTGACGCCCGGCATGGTCACCGCTGCGGTCTGGCCGGCGGTGTTGCGCAGGAGCGCGCCATCGGCGAGCGCGATGAAGGGGCGGCCCACCGTGGTGTTGCCGTTGAGATAGTTGGCGCTCAGCCGGAACTTGACGTCGGAAGATGCCTCCCAGTTGAGCTTGCCGCGGGCATTCAGCGTCTCGCGGCCATTGACGTCCTTGCCATTATACACGTTGCGGACATTGCCGCCCCAATTGGAATAGCTTGCCGAGACGACATAGCCCAGATCCTCGTTGATCGGGCCCGTGGCGCTGAAGTTGGCGCCATATTCGTCGTCGGTGGTGACGGTCGTATTCACCTTTAGGTGAAAATCCTTGGTCGGCTGGACCGTCATGATCTTGATCAGGCCGGCCGAGGCGGCTTTGCCGTACAGGGTGCTTTGCGGTCCGCGCAGCACTTCGATCTGCGCGACGTCAGGCAAGTCGGTGAAAGCACGCGCCTGGAAGGCCAGCGGGACGCCGTCGACCGTCACGGCGACGCTGGACTCGACGCCGATGCCAAAGGCGAAGGTACCGACGCCACGCAACGACACATTGGCGTTGACGGGATGCTCCGCAGGGCGAATGACGAGGGAGGGCGCAACCTTGGTCAGATCCTGGAAGTTGCGGACGCCCTGCGCCTCGAGCTGCTCCGCCGTCAGAACCTGGACCGGCAGCGGCACGTTCTGGATATTCTCGAAGCGCTTCTGCGCGGTCGTAGTGACGACGATCTCACCATCGTCCTGCGCCATCTTGCCAGCGGACTGCGCGGCGGCGGCGCCTGCGGCAACCGTGGCCGCGGCGGACGTGTCGACGGCCGAGGCCTGGGTCTGCGCGTGTGCGCTGCCCGCCATGCAAGCCGCAACCAGCGCGGCATGCGCGACCGATACCTGGTAACCTCTCATTAATACTCCCCTTGTCCGGCAGGGTTCTACCCGCACTTCTTTTTTAGACAGCCGGACAATAGGTTCCCCGACACTCCGAGAAATATCGGAGAAACACGGTATGCAATCGTTTTTTAGTTCCCGTCTTGCCCGTTTTGTTGCATCGACGCCACACTGACAGCGCTGCCACCCTCGATAACTAGCTTGCGGGAATCGTTACTTGGTAGCAACAAGGTTATATCGGTGCTATCCAATTGCATACCTGCCGATGTAACATGAACCACAACTCGATTTGCCCGCGCCTCTCCCTCAATCTGCCAGCGCACAACCGCTTCATCGGCGCCGACCGCATCTTCCATCGCTTCGCAGCGGAACGCGCCCTCACGCGGCGGGAACAGCCACAGGCCGCGGCGCGGCGCATCCGGCCGCCAGCCGCCCTCCGCCAGGTCGACCAGCATCACCGAACCGGCCCGCGCGAACAGCGGCGGCGGCCCGTCCAGCGGCGCGGCGACCGTCACCCAGGCCCCGCCGGCGAAGGTCTCGCCGGTCCATACATGCGTCCACTCCGCCCCGGCCGGCAGATAAAGCCGCCGCTCGGTCGCGCCCTGCTCCACCACCGGCGCGGCGAGCACGTCGGGCCCGAGCAGATGCTCGTCGCTTTCCGCCCAGCAGTGCGGATCCCGGGGGAAGACGGCCCAGGTCGGCAGCACCATCGGCATATAGTCCGAGTGATAGCGGTGCAGCAGATCGTGGAAGAACGGCACCAGCCGCTGACGCAGCCGCATCAGCGCCCGGATCGCGGGCAGCGCCTCCGGGTACATCCAGGGCTCATTGACGGTCCGATCGTCGTTCCAGCTATGGATGCTGAAGCGCGGCATCAGCACGCCCGCCTGCACCCAGCGGACCAGCAACTCGGCGTCGGGCGCCGGCCCGGCGAACCCGCCCACGTCGTGCCCGCTGTTGGACACGCCCGACAGCGCCAGGCCGATCGCCATTCGCGCATTGTAGCGCAGCGTCTTCCACTCGGTGCGGTTGTCGCCGGTCCAGGTCTGAGCGTAGCGCTGCAGCCCGGCCATGCCGGCACGGGTGACGACATAGGGGAGTTCGTCCGGCCGCGCCTCGATCTGCGCGCGGCGTGAGGCGCGCATCATCAGCAGCGGCTGCACCGGCCGCATCGCCGCGGCGGGCACCGAGGTCCCGAAACCGGCGAAGCGGGCGCGTGCGTCCCACACTTCATATTCGTTGTTGTCGTTCCAGGTCGAGCGGATGCCCTGGTCGAGCAGCGCCGATGTCACCTGCCCGCGCCACCAGGCGGCGGCGTCGGGATTGGTGAAGTCGATATAGCTGCCGACTTCGTCCCAGAACTGCGCCTCGACCGGCTGGCCGTCGGCGTCGCCGACGAAATAACCGGCGGCAGCGACCTCATCATAGCGCGGGTGGCTGCGCAGCAGCGCGGGCTTGATGTTCGGCACCAGCTCGACGCCGGCGTCGGCATAGCTCTTCACGAACGCCTTGGGATCGGGGAACTTGTCGCGGTTCCAGTGGAACACGTAGCGCTTGTCACCGATCGAGGTGTAGCCCGAGGAGAGGTGGAACGAAGTGCAGCCGATGTCGTGCTCGGCCAGCTTCTCCAGGAACCCGCCCATCTGCGCCGCCGCGTCGGGCGCATCGGTATAGGTCATGGTCGAGCCCGAATAGCCGAGCGACCAGCGCGGCATCAGCGCCGGACGACCGGTCAGCCAGGTGAAGCGCTTGGTCACCGCCAGCGGATCGGGGCCGGCGATCATCCACAGATCGACATCGCCATGATCGGCGACCATGTGCCGGTAGAAGCCGTGGTAGTTGTCGAGCTCGCGTCCGAAATCGAACGCGACGTCGGCCACCGTGTCGTAGAAGGCGCCGTGGCAACGCCCCGCCTCGTCGGCGACCAGCACATAGGGAATGGACTTGTACTGCGGATCGCTCGTCTCCGCGTCATAGCCCATCGGATCGAGGTTGGTCAGCCGGAAGCTGCGGCCGGCCCGGTTCGCATCGCCGGTGCGGTCGCCCAGGCCGTAGAAGCGCTCGCCCGGACGGCGCGCGACATAATGGTGCGCCTTGCCGTCCCACCAGCCGAAATCATAGGCATGGGTCGGCCGATCCTGCGCCATCAAGATCCAGTCGTCGCCGTCGCGCTGTTCCCAGCAGCAGTGCAGCCCGTGCAGCCGCGCGGTGAGGCGGATGCGGTCGGTTTCCAGCACCAGCTGCTCGGCATCGTGGAACAGCCGATAGTCGGGGCAGGCGAAGCCGGAGACGTCCATCCGGTCGCGGCCCGGCTCGGCGATGTCCTCCTGCCCCGGCGCGATCGCCCAGCTGGGCGGGCTGGTGACGGTGCCCCCGGGGAGCAGCAGCAGCCGCACCATGTCCTGCTCGAGCACGAACAGGTGCGCGACGGCGCCGGTATCGGATTCCAGCGTGATCCGCCCCTGCCCCTCCTCGGCGACCGTGAACCGCGGGGGATTGGAAAGCGTGGCGCGTCTCATTTCACAGGCTCCGGAAGGCGAAGATGGCGCAGGCCGGCGATCAGCACGACCGCGCCGACGATGTCGAAGACGGAAAGCATGCCGAACAGCGGCGCATAGCCGACGGTATCGGCCAACTGCCCGATCAGCAGCGAGAAGAGCAGCCCGCCCACCCAGCCGGCCTGGCCGATAAAGCCGTTGGCGGCGCCGACTTCCTCGGCGGTGAACACGTCGGCGGAAAGCGTGTTGATCAGCACCGAGATCATCTGGTGCGCGAAGCCGCCGATGCAGAACAGCGCGATCGCGCTATAGGGGCTCGACACCAGCCCGATGCAGCCCGGCGCGATCATCAGCACCGCCGCCAGCGCGACACCCGCCACACGCGAGGCGATCAGCGGCAGGCGGAAGCGCTGCACCAGGAAGGGCGAGAGATAGCCGCCCAGCACCCCGCCCAGATCGGCGGCGAGGAAGGGCAGCCAGGCGAACAGCGCGATCTGCTTGAGGTCCATGCCCCGCTCGGTGGCGAGGTAGAGCGGGATCCAGAAGCTGAAGGTCTGCCAGGCCGGCTCGGCGAGGAAGCGCGGCACCGCGATGATCCAGAAGCGCGCGGTGCCCAGGATCTCGCGCGCCGAGGCACGCCGGGCGAGCGGCTTGGGCCGTCCCTCGGCGATCAGTGCGCGTTCCTTCTCGGTGATCTTCGGATGGCTGCCGGGGCTGCGATAGAAGATCCACCAGGCGACCGACCAGAGCAGCCCCACCGCCCCGGTCACCACAAAGGCCATGCGCCAGTCGGTATAGATCATCACGATGGCGACGACGGGCGGCGCCAGCAGCGCGCCGAGCGACGTACCGGCATTGAACCAGCCCACCGCCACCGATCGCTCGCGCGCCGGAAACCATTCGGCGATCGCCTTGATGCCCGACGGGATGGCCGCGGATTCGAACATGCCGAGCAGCCCGCGGAAGAACATCAGCCCCAGCCATCCCGCCGCGAGCGCATGCAGCATGTTGGCGACCGACCACGCCGCGCCGAACAGCGCGAAGCCGGCGCGCAGCCCGATCCGATCGACGATCATGCCCGCGATCGGCTGCATCACCGTATAGGCGAGCTGGAAGCCGCCGACCACATAGCTGTACTGCTCGGTGGTCATGTGCATCACGGTCTTCAGCTCGGGCGCGAGTACGCCCAGCGAGTTGCGTGCGAGATAATTGGCAATGGTGCCGGCGCAGATAAGCCCGACGATCCACCAGCGAAGATGGGCAATACGCCGCATAAACCTTTCACTGCCCTCTCTGAACGGCCCCCCGGCCATTCTGTTCTTCGGTTTCGGCAATCCTGCACGGATTGGCCTGACCAATCAAGTGTCCGTCTGTGTAACCTTCACTTGCCCCGCAGCGCAGGCGGCAGCGATACCGGGATGTAGGAGGCGATCGGTGACCAAATGATCAACGACTCCGATCTCGGCGATCCGCACCGGGGCTGGCCTGCCGAACTTGGTCTGGTCGGTTGCGAGGATCACGGTGCGCGCCTGCTCGATGATCGTCTGCGAGACGCGCACCTCGTCCATGTCGAAATCGAGCAGCGTGCCCTCCTCGTCGATCGCCGAGGCGCCGATCAGTGCATAATCGAGCTTGAAGCCGCGCAGGAAATCCATCGCCAGTGCGCCCACCACCGCACGGTCGCTGGCGCGCACCCGGCCGCCGACCACCACCACCTCGATCGTCGGCACCCCGCCGAGGATATCGGCGACGTTGAGATTGTTGGTCACCACAAGCAGGTTTCGGTGCTGCACCAGCGCGCGGGCGATCGCCTCGGTGGTAGTGCCGATATTGATGAACAGGCTGGCGCCGTCCGGCACCAGCGCCGCCGCCGCCGTGCCGATCGCGGCCTTGGCTTCGGCCGCGACCTGGCGCCGCGCCTCGCGATCGAGATTGTCGACCCCCGAGGTCACCACCGCGCCGCCATGGACGCGCGAAAGCATCGCCTGTCTGGCGAGCTGGTTGAGGTCGCGGCGGATCGTCTGCGGCGTGACCTCCAGCGCCGTCGCCAGCGCCTCGACGCTCACGCTGCCGGTGCGGCGGGCGAGTTCGAGGATCCGCGCATGGCGCCCCGCGACCAGATCGGGCAGGTCCTCGGCCATCAGGCCGATCGCGCCATCCGCCGGGGCTCGCCCGCGAGATACTCCGCGAGGCGCGCTTCGGTACCCTCGGGTGCGTGCAGCCCCAGCTTGCTGCGGCGATAAAGGATGTCCTCCGCGGTCACCGCCCATTCGTTGGCGCGCAGATAGTCGACTTCGCGCAGCGTCAGCCCGCCGCCCAGATCGGCGCCCAGATCGAACGGAGTCATCGCATCACCGAGCAGCGCATGGACCCGCGTGCCATAGGCGCGGGCGAGCCGCCGCAGCAGCTCGGCGGGCATGCCCGGTCGCGCATATTGCAGACTGGCGACGAAGCGATCGAAATCGCCCTCGGGCAGGTCGCCGCCGGGCAGCGCCGCACCCGCGGTCCAGGCACCCGGCGCCTGCGGGAAGAAGCGCGCCAGCTCGGCCATCGCGTGCTCGGCGAGCTTGCGATAGGTGGTGATCTTGCCGCCGAAGATGCTCAGCATCGGCGCGCGGTCGTCGTCGCCATCGAGGTCGAGCACATAGTCGCGCGTCACCGCCGAGGCGTTGCCGGCCTTGTCATCATAGAGCGGGCGAATGCCGGCATAGCTCCACACCACGTCCTTTTCAGACGGCGGATCGGCGAAATAGCGCGCGGCGGTATCGAGCAGGTACCGCGTCTCTTCGGCACTGATCTGCGCCTTGCCCGGCGCGCCTTCCCACACCTCGTCGGTGGTGCCGATCAGCGTGTACTTGCCCTCATAGGGCACGGTGAACACGATCCGGCGATCGGGGTTCTGCAGCATGAAGGCGTGGTCGCCCGGATAGAGCCTGGGCACGACGAGATGGCTGCCCTTGACGAGCCGCAGCCCGCGATCTGCAACCACGTCCGGCACGCGGCCCAGCACGTCCGCCACCCAGGGGCCGGCGGCGTTGACCAGGGCCCTAGCGCGCACCGTGCGCTCACCCGCGTCGTCGGCAATGGTTGCGATCCATTCGCGCCCCTCGCGCCGCGCCCCGCGCAGCGCGGTGCGGGTGCGGATGTCCGCGCCCTTCTCCGCCGCATCCATCGCGTTGAGCACCACCAGCCGGCTGTCTTCCACCCAGCAGTCCGAATAGACGAAGGCCTCGCCCTTCGCCGTCTTGAGCCCGCGCCCGAACGGCGTGCGGGCGAGGTCGATCGTGTCGGTGCCCGGCAGCTTCTTGCGGCCACCGAGATGGTCGTAGAGGAACAGCCCCAGCCGCACCATCCAGGCCGGGCGCGGCGACTGGGTCTGGGGCAGCACGAAGCGCAGCGGCCAGATGATGTGCGGCGCCATGCCCCACAGCCGCTCGCGCTCGATCAGCGCCTCGCGCACCAGCCGGAACTCGCCATATTCGAGGTAGCGCAGCCCGCCATGGATCAGCTTGGTCGAGGCCGAGGAGGTGTGGCTGGCAAGGTCTTCCTTCTCGACCAGCAGCACCGACAGGCCCCGCCCCGCCGCGTCGCGGGCGATGCCGGCGCCGTTGATGCCGCCGCCGACCACCAGCAGATCGAAACGCTCCTCGGAATGTGCGGCCGCCATGCTTCGCCTCATGTTCGCTATTTTTCGTTTATAGCATCAAGCGAACATAAACGAAAGCGTTGACGCGCGAACGAAAATCTACGAGCGTCCGAACGAACATAGGAGGGGCTTGGTGGACCGGAATCACATTCTCGCGATCGATCAGGGCACCACCTCGACGCGCAGCGTGATCTTCGATTCGGCGGGCCGCCGCGTCGCCACCGCGCAGACCGAATTCGAACAGCATTATCCCGACCAGGGCTGGGTCGAGCATGACCCCGAGACGATCTGGCGCGACGCGCTGACCACCGCGCGCGAGGCGCTGCTCAAGAGCGGCGTCGGCGTGGCGAGCATCGCCGCGATCGGCATCACCAACCAGCGCGAGACGACCTTGGTGTGGGACCGCACCACCGGCGCGCCGATCCACCGCGCGATCGTCTGGCAGGACCGCCGCACCGCCGATCGCTGCCTGCAGCTCAAGGCCGAAGGTGTCGAAGCGGAGGTGCGGGCACGCACCGGTCTGCTGGTCGATCCCTATTTTTCGGCGACCAAGCTCGGCTGGATTCTCGACCATGTGCCGGGCGCACGGGCGCGGGCCGAGCGCGGCGAGCTCGCCTTCGGCACGATCGACAGCTTCCTGCTCTGGCGGCTGACCAAGGGCGCGGTGCATGCGACCGACGTGACCAATGCCTCGCGCACGTCGCTGTTCAACATCCATACGGGCGAGTGGGACGCGGAGCTGTGCCGGCTGTTCGGCATTCCGATGGCGCTGCTGCCCGCGGTGCACGACAATGCCCATATTTATGGGATGACCGATCCCGAATGGTTCGGCCTGCCGATCCCGATCGCCGGCATGGCGGGGGACCAGCAGGCGGCACTGTTCGGCCAATGCTGCTTCGCGCCGGGCACTGCCAAGTCGACCTATGGCACCGGCTGCTTCCTGCTGCTCAACACCGGCGAAAAGGCGGTCGCCTCCGAACATCGGATGCTCACCACCCCCGCCTACCGCATCAACGGGCGGACCGCCTATGCGCTGGAAGGCTCGATCTTCGTTGCCGGTGCTGCGATCAAATGGCTGCGCGACGGCATCGGCGTGATCACCCATGCCCGCCAGACCAACGACATGGCGACGCGCGTGTCTGACAGCCACGGCGTCTACATGGTCCCTGCCTTCGTCGGGCTCGGCGCGCCGCACTGGGACCCCGAGGCGCGCGGCGCGATCTTCGGGCTGACGCTCAGCGCCACCCAGGCGCATCTCGCCCGGGCTGCGCTGGAGGCGGTGGCCTACCAGACCTACGACCTCGTCGCGGCGATGGTGCAGGATGGCGGGGTGCGACCGGCGATGCTGCGTGTCGACGGCGGCATGGCGGCAAACGACTGGCTGTGCCGCTTCCTCGCCGACATTCTCGACGTCGCGGTGGAGCGACCCGACGATCTGGAGACCACCGCGCGCGGCGCCGCCTTCCATGCCGGGCTGGCGGTAGGTCTGTGGTCGGGGGTGGACGAACTCTCGGCGATCTGGTCGCGCCAGGCGTGCTTCGAGCCGGCGATGGAGGCCGGACACCGGACCACGCTGCTCGCCGGCTGGCACGACGCCCTGCGGCGGACGCTGGGGTGATACTTCATTCTCTAGCCCCTCCCTTCAGGGGAGGGGCTTGGATGTACCCTACAACGTCAGCGCGAACTTCAGGCCGAGCACGCCGACATCCTTGGCGTTCTTCACCCCGCCCGGCTGGTGGATCCACTGCACGTTGGGCTGCACCACCAGCCACTCGGTCGGCGACACGCTGTAGTAGAGCTCGGCCGCATATTCGGCATCGCGCGCCGGCTTGCCCGCGAGGCGATCCGCAGTGTCGATCCGCCCGTTCACATTGGTGCGCGCGACCGCCAGGCCGATCACGTCCCCCGGCAGGCTCGGCGCGAGCCCCTTGTAGAACAGACCCACCGACACCTGGTTGTCGGTCAGCGAGGTCGCGCGATCGGCGAAGGTGACATTGGCGAACATGCTGAAGCCGGTCAGCGAGCGCCCGTCCTTCGAGGTGCCGGTCAGCTGCTGCTGGACGCTGGCGAACACGCCGTAGCGGCTCGAATGCTGGAGCGGCGCGAGGCCCGTCACCGCGCGCGGCTGGCGGTTGATGTCCAGCACCAGATCGTCGCCATCAGCGGTCGAGACCCAGCCGCCCAGCTTGTACGAGCCGACATGGCCCTTGTCGCCGCCGCGCGTCCAGCCGATCTCGGCGGGGAGCAGCACGCCCGTCGCGCCCTTGAAATGGCCGATGAAGAAGGTGCTCTCCAGGTTGCGCGGGTTCACCTCATAGGCGCCGCCCTGGACATAGACACCGGGGGCCACGTCGACATGGACGTTCGCGCCCCACTGGCTGACCGGCCAATTGTACCAGTAATCGCCCGCGAGATTGCCCGGCTGCGCGCCGCAGAAGCTCAGATTCTGGAAGTGGCAGGAGAAGACCGCGAAGTCCTCACCCGGATTGGTGCGGCCCAGCTTCACCTCCACCTTGTCGCCCAGCTTCTGCTGGAGCCACAGCTGCGTCACGCGCACGGTCTGGCCGCGGCCATAGACTTCCTGCACCTGCTGCAGCGCGCCAAGGCCCGCGGTGGTGGTGAGGTCGATGCCGCGGCGCCAGGTGACGGTGCCCTGCAGCGCCGCCCCGCCCCAGCCGAGCAGCTTGTCCAGATCGAGCAGCGCGCCGACGTCGAACTGGCCGGTCTCGGCCACCAGGCTGCGGTCGCCGCCGGTGAAGTTGTAGGCGGTCTCCGAGGCATAGCGCGCCGACAGGCCGATGCCGCGCTCGCCCAGACGGGTGCGGATGTCCTGCCAGTCGCCGATCAGCCCCGGCGGCGGCGAACTCTGGGTGTCACCGGCCAGCGACGACGGCGAGGGATCGCGCGGGTGGAGCATATGGCTGCGCGCGCGGCGCTGGGTATCGGCGCGCGGCCCGGAGCCGGCGTCTTCCTGCGCCGTATCGGGCTTGGGCTTGTTCAGTTCGTCCGCCGGTGGCGGCGGTGCGCCCACGTCCACCTGCTGCGCCAAGGCCGGCATCGCCGATCCGAACGCCATGATCGCGAGCAGGGCCCCCCGCCCCGCACGCCAATTCCCACGCTTCATTGCATATCCTTTTAGCTCGCGGCGCACCAAAGAGCCGAGCGGCCTTTTGGTTGCGTGGCGGTGCAAGCCCCGAGCTCGGGGAGCGGCACGCCGCGCCGCATAGGGGATGGCGTGCCCTGGCGCATAGGCCTTTGGCGCGAACCCATACCAAGGGCTGCCCGATCCGCGTCAGGCTGGAAGGCGGAGCGTTTCCATCGTGCGGATCCAGTGCGGCAGCAGCACGTCGCCGGCGCCGGCCTCGGGCTGGTGCAGCACCAGCCCGGCCCCGGTGCGGGCCTCGCTGGGCGTGATGCCGAACGCCGCCTTGAACGCGCGCGAGAAGGTGGACCAGTCGGCGAAGCCCCAGCCATAGGCGATCTCGGCGATCGACTTGCCGCGCTGCGCCGCGTCCCCCAGATCGCTCAGCACCCGCTCCAGCCGCTGGCGCCGGATGAAGTCGCCGATGCTGCCCAGCGGCGCAAAGGCACGGTAGAGCGAGGCGCGCGACATGCCCATCGCGCGGGCGACCATGTCCGGCCCGAGCTCCGGATGCGCGAGATTGGCGCGGATGAACCGCTTGATCCGGAACAGCGCCGCCACCGCGACCGAGGCGCGCGGCCCGCTCTCCTGCAGGGTGGGCGCGATCAGCCCACCCATCATCAGCCCCGTCGCGCGGGCCACCGCCAGCGCATCGTCCGCGCCCGCCTGCGGCAGCCGCTCGACCAGCATCCGGGCATGCTCGCCCAGCAGCTGCGCGGCCAGCGTCTCGCGGCGGAGCACCAGCCCGTGCAGCCCGTCGAGCCGCGGCTCGTCGAGCCCCAGCGCGCCGTGGTGGACCACCATGCTGATGTTCTCGCAGCCATCGGTGCGGGTGGCGAAGGGGCGGGTCATGTCGGCGACGCAGATGTCGCCGGGGCGGGTCACTATCGCCTCGCCGTCGTGCAGCCGCACGTCGCCGCCGCGGGTGATGATCTGGACCAGCACCGCCTCGACCCCGGTCTGGGCGACCTTGCGGATGTCGCGGTCGTAGTGGAACGCCGCGCCCCACATGCGCGAGCGGCCGATCAGCACCGGGCCGGCGTTGAACCCGTCGAGCCCGACGCTGAACGCGTCCGACACCGCCTCGCGCCGGGTATCGAAGATCGGATCGACCGATTCCGCATAGGCGTCGAAGCGCAGTTCGGGCGGTGCGTTCGAGACGTTGAAATAGGGCACACCGGGCGGCTCCGCCCGGACCCGTAAGTTCCGCTGTTCCTGCACCTCCCCCATCTACCTTGGATTCGTAACGCATGCGTTGTGTTTTGCACAGGCTTGCCGTCCCAGCCGTGGACAAGCGTGTTACGGGTCGGGACTCTCAGCGGTGAAGGGCGAGCAGCACGGCTTGGTCGCGGGCTTGAACTCCATCAGCTCCACCCGCGTGCCGTCTGGATCGTAGAAATTGGCCTGCCACTTGCCGTCGAGGCCCATTTGCGGGCCGTCATGGCGCGAGCTCAGCCGGTTCTCGCGGTAGAGCGTCGTCACCGCCGCCTGCATGTTGACCACGCCGAGCGACAGGTGGTTGAGCACGCCCAGCTGCCGCGCATCCACCTTGTCGAGCGTCACGTCCGAACCCTCGCCCACCATCATATATTCCAGCCAGTCGCGCCCGTCTGGCAGCTGCTGCGACACCCAGTCGACCTTGTCCGCGTGGAAGGCACCGAACCAATAGGGGCGGAAGCCGAGCAGCGTGCGGTAGAAGCCGTCCTGCTTGGCGCGGTCGTGCACCGCATGGCCGACATGGATGATCCGCCCGCTGATCGCCCCCTTCTCCGCCGCGGTGGCGGCGCTGCCGGGCTGGACGAACTGGACCTGGTTGCCCTCGGGATCGCGTCCGCCGAACCATTGGTCGCCGCCCTCCCCGCGCCGCACCGGGGTCAGATCGCGCACGCCGCGCGCGGTGAGCCACGCGCGCAGCTTGGCGGCATCGGCGGTGATATAGCCGACATGGGCGAGCATGCTCGGGCCATGGTCCTTGGGCGCGGGCAGCACCTCGACGAACTGGCGCGGGCTGAAATAATAGCGGACGCCTGCCGGATCTTCCGGGTCGGCGCCCTTCCGTGCGCCGAGCACCACCCGGTAGAAATGATCGCTCGCCGCCATGTCGGTCGCATAGACGGCGAGGTGCGAGATGCCGGTGATCGGCGGCCGGACCGCGTCCGGCGGCGCAGCGCCGATCATCGCGGCGGCGATCAGCCCGAGCGCGGTAAGCTTGCGGAACATCGGCATCGTGTCTCTCCCGGCAGGCGATGCTTTCGATCGCCTTTCCTGCAGCATAGCACGCAGGTGCCGCGTGTCACCGGGGGGTCGGCGCGGGCCCCGTGCTGGCGCGGCGAATCAGCTCATGGGCGAGCGTCAGCTGCCGCTCGACCGGCTCGCTGCCGCGCAGGATGCCGACCAGCAGCTCCACCGCGCGCTGCCCGATCATTCCCTTGGGCTGGGCGATGGTGGTGAGCGCCGGATGGAAGAAGCGCGCCAGGGGCAGGTCGTCGAAGCCGATCACCGAGACGTCGCCCGGGCAGGACAGGCCGGCGGCACTCACCGCGCTGATCGCGCCGAGCGCCATCTCGTCGCTGAAGCAGAAAAATGCGGTCACGCCTTCCGCGATCAGCGCGCAGGCGGCGCGGTGGGCGGAGTCGGCGCCGTAATCCCCCTCGCGCAGGTGCAGCCGGTCCCTGAGGCCGTGGCGATCGGCCGCGCGCAGCACGCCGGCCAGGCGGTCGCGGCTGATCGGGCTGATCGGTGGCCCGGTGATGATGCCGATGTCGCGGTGGCCGAATTCGACGAGATGCTCGATCGCGTCGGCGCTGCCGGCGGCATTGTCGATATGCACGCTCGGCACGCCAAGCTCGGGGCTGTATTCGCACCCGTTGACGATCGGCGCCGACGCGCCCTCCCGCGCGACCAGCGCCTCCAGGCTTGCCGGCAGCCGGTGGCCGAGGAACACCAGCCCGTCGACCTCGCGCCGCGACAGCATCTCGGCATATTGGTCCTCCACCTCGGGATCGTGCCGGGTGTCGCCCAGCACCACCGCATAGCCCGCATCGCGCGCCGCTTCCTCGGCGCCGCGGATGACGCTGGCGAAGAAGGGGTTGGAGATGTCCGGCACGGTCAGCAGGATCTTGGCGGCGCGCAGCGTGCGCAGCGTCCGCGCCGCGACATTGGGCCGATAGTCGAGCGCCTCGACCACCTCCATCACCCGCGCCCGCGTCGCCTCCGCCACCCGCCCCGGCTGGCTGAGCACGCGCGACACCGTGGCGGTGGAAACGCCTGCGGCCGCGGCGACGTCGATAATCGTAGCCATGCAGATATCTTTGTCGCGCGCGGCAGGCCGTGTCGAGCCCTGCCAATGTAATCCTTTACATCGTATCCGGCTCTGCATAGGCTGCGAGTCGAACAGCGGCAAAGCCGCACTGGTCGAAGAGCGGCAAAGCCGCGCCGGGGGGAGAGGAAGCGCATGGTCGCTGCTGGAGGGATCACCATGAACAGCACGCAGCCCGTATCGGGATTGCTCACGGGGCGACTTAGCGCGCTGATGTTCATGCAGTTCTTCGTCTGGGGTGCATGGAACGTCACGCTGGGCCTGGTGATGCAGACCGTCGGCGTCGGCAGCCTGATCGCCAATGCGTTTTCGGTCGGCCCGATCGCCTCGATCGTCGGCTCGTTCCTGCTCGGCATGGCCGCGGCGCGGTTCCTCAGCCCCAAGATGCTGATGGTGGTGCTCCACCTGATCGGCGGCGTGCTGCTCTTCATCCTGCCGACGCTGCTCACCCCCGAGCATGGCGCCAGCTTCGTCTGGCTGCTGCTCGGCTACATGATCCTCTACATGCCGACGGTGGGCCTTGCGAATACCATCGCGCTCAAGAGCTTCGGCGAGCGCGTCGACCGCTTTCCCTTTGTCCGCGCCTTCGGGACGCTCGGCTGGATCGTCGCAGGGCTGATCATCGGCTGGGCAGGCCTCTCCGCCAGTCCGCAGATCTTCCAGGTGGCGGGCGTCGTCTCGCTCGCGCTCGGCCTGTACAGCATCACCCTGCCCAATGTTCAGCCCGATGCGCCGCAGGGCAAGAGCCTGGTCGCCGAGGTGTTCTGCACCGAAGCCTTCGGGCTGATGCGCAACCGCTCGTTCCTGATCTTCATTCTCTGCGCCACGCTCATCTCGATCCCCCTGGCGATGTACTATGCCTATGCCTCGCCGTACGTGGGCGCGGCGGGGATCGAGAATGTCGGCGGCACGCTGGCGATCGGGCAGATGTCCGAACTGGTCTTCATGTTCTCGATGCCGTTCCTTTATCGCCGCTTCGGGGTGAAGCCGCTGCTGCTCGTCGGCATGATCGCCTGGGCGCTGCGCTATGCGCTGTTCGCAATAGGCGACGGCGGCGCAGGCATCTGGGCGATCTATCTCGGCGTCGCGCTGCACGGTGTTTGCTACGATTTCTTTTTCGTCGCCGGCGCGATCTACACCGGCACCATCGCCACGCCCAAGGGCGTCAACGCGCAGGCGCAGGGCATGCTGACGCTGTTCACCTACGGCGTGGGCATGCTGCTCGGCTCGCAGATCGGCGGCCTGCTCTATGCCCAGCTGCCGGCCAACGCGACCGTCGCTGACTGGCACCATCTCTGGTGGTATCCGGCGATCGCCGCCGCCGTGATCGCGCTGCTTTTCCAGTTCACCTTCAAGAACAACCGTAACGAGGTGCAGGCATGACCGCGATGCAGGGTCCGGGCATTTTCCTCGCCCAGTTTCTCGGCGACACCGCGCCGTTCGACACGCTCGACCACATGGCCGAATGGGCCGCGGGCCTCGGCTATGTCGGGGTGCAGATCCCGTGCGACCCGCGGCTGATCGATCTGAAGCAGGCCGCCGAAAGCCAGGCCTATTGCGACGACCTCCGCGCCCGGCTCGACAAGTTCGGCATCCAGCCGACCGAGCTTTCCACGCACCTGCAGGGCCAGCTGGTCGCGGTGCACCCCGCCTACGACACGCTGTTCGACGGCTTCGCGCCGGCCGAACTGCACGGCAAGCCCGCCGAGCGCCAGGCCTGGGCGGTCGAGCAGGTCAAGCTCGCCGCCCGCGCGAGCGGCCGGCTGGGGCTGAAGGCGCACGCCACCTTCTCGGGCGCCCTCGCCTGGCCCTATGTCTATCCGTGGCCTCAGCGCCCCGCGGGCCTCGTCGAAGAGGCCTTCGCCGAGCTCGCCCGCCGCTGGCTGCCGATCCTCGACGTGTTCGAGGAAGCCGGTGTCGACTGCGCCTATGAGATCCACCCCGGCGAAGACATCCATGACGGCGCCACCTGGGAGCGCTTCCTCGAGGCGGTGAACCACCACCCCCGCGCGCGCATCCTGTTCGATCCGTCGCATTATGTGCTGCAGCAGCTCGACTATCTCGACTTCATCGATCGCTATCACGATCGGATTTCCTGCTTCCATGTGAAGGATGCCGAGTTCAACCCCACAGGCCGCAGCGGCGTCTATGGCGGATACGAGAGCTGGGTGAACCGCGCCGGCCGCTTCCGTTCGACCGGCGACGGCCAGGTCGACTTCGTCGGCATCTTCAGCAAGCTCGCCCAGTACGGCTATCGCGGCTGGGCGGTGATCGAATGGGAATGCGCGCTCAAGAACAGCGAGGACGGCGCCCGCGAGGGCGCGCCGTTCATCCGCGACCACATCATCCGCGTCACCGAGCGCGCGTTCGACGACTTCGCCTCGAGCGGCGTCGACAAGGGTGCGATCCGCAATCTGCTGGGGTTGGGAAACCGCAACGCATGATCCGGCATCCGCTGAAACTCGGCATGGTCGGCGGCGGCGAAGGCGCGTTCATCGGCGCCGTGCACCGCATGGCGGCGGCGCTCGACGGCGACTGGCGGCTGGCCGCCGGCGCGTTCAGCACCGATGCCGGCAAGAACACGCGCACCGGCGACCTGCTCGGGCTCGATCCGGCACGGGTCTATGCGACCTATGAGGCGCTGCTCGCGGGCGAAGCGGCGCTGCCGGCGGGCGAGCGCATCGACGCGGTGGCGATCGTCACGCCGAACCACCTCCACGCACCCGTCGCCATCGCCGCGCTGACCGCCGGCTTCCACGTGTTCTGCGAAAAGCCGATGGCGATGAACGGCGGCGAGGCCCGCGCCATCGCCGCCGCAGCGCAGGCGAGCGGCAAGCAGTTCGCCCTCGCCTTCACCTATAGCGGCTACCCGCTGGTCGAGGAGGCGCGTGCCCGTGTCGCCCGCGGCGATTTCGGCGCGATCCGGCTGGTACAGGTGGAATATATCCAGGGCTGGCTGAGCGGTTCGCTCGACGCCCAAGGCAACAAACAGGCCGAGTGGCGCACCGATCCGGCCCGCGCCGGCCTCGGCGGCTGCCTCGGCGACATCGGCACGCATGCCTTCCACCTCGCCGAGCTGGTATCCGGGCTCCGCGTCGAGACCCTGTCCGCCGAACTCGCGACACACCTCCCCGGCCGGCGACTGGACGACGATGTCAGCGCGCTGCTCCGCTTCGAAGGCGGTGCGCGCGGCACGCTCAAGGCGACGCAGGTTGCCGCCGGCGAGGAAAACGGCCTGCGCCTGCGCATCCATGGCGAGCGCGGCGGGCTGGAATGGGCGCAGATGGAGCCGAACACGCTCACCCTGCGCTGGCTCGATCGCCCTGCGGAAATCCTCCGCGCCGGCGGGCCCGGACTGGGCGACAGCACGACGCCGTTGCTTCGTACACCTGCTGGACATCCGGAAGGGTATATCGAAGCGTTTGCAAACCTTTATCGTGGGTTCGCGAGGCTGCTTCGCGGTGATTCAGCGCAAGTGCCGGGCGTCGCGGACGGGTTGCGGACGATGGCTTTTGTCGAGGCGATGATCGCCAATGCAAAGGCCGACACCAAATGGACCGAGATTGTAACCGGAGAGCGTAGATGAAGTTCTGGATTGGCCTTGCCGCAACCGCGGCGTTGACGGCGAGCGCGCCTGCCTGGGCGCAGACCGCCGCCCCGCCCGCTTTTGCCGCATGCAAGGCGTGCCACACCGTGGAAAAGGGCGGCAGGAACGGTGTCGGTCCCAACCTAAACGGCGTGGTCGGCCGTCCTGCGGCCTCGGCGCCCGGCTTCAACTATTCGACTGCGCTCAAGAATTCCAAGCTGACCTGGGATCCGGCGACTCTCGACCAGTTCATCGCGGCGCCGATGAAGAAGGTGCCGGGCACCCGCATGCCGATCGGCATGGCCGATCCCGCCAAGCGCCAGCAGATCATCGCCTATCTGAAGGCGATGAGCGGCAAATGAGCCTGACGCGCCGCACCGTATTGGTAGGCGCGACGGCGATGCCCCTGGTGGCATCCTCGGCGCGCGGCCAGTCGAATGCGGCGCGCTTCTCGCTCCATTTCGCGCCGCACGAGGGCAGCTTCGCCAGCCGCGGCAACCGGCTGGAGCAGATCGCCTTCGCCGCCGACCAGGGCTTCACCGCCTGGGAGGACAATGAGGCCGCCGCGCGCCCGGTCGACGAGCAGGTGGCGATGGCCAAGGCGCTGTCCAGCCGCGGCATGACGATGGGCGTGTTCGTCGCCTCGATGCCGAAGTGGGGCCAGTCGCGGCCGATCCTCGGCGCGAACGACGGCGCCGAGCGCGAGGCGTTCCTGGCGGACATCCGCGCGTCGATCGACGTCGCCAAAAGGCTGAACGCGACGCGGATGACGGTGGTGACCGGGTTCCTCGATCCCAAGGTGCCGCTCGACATCCAGACCGCGCGGGTGATCGACCTGATGCGGCGCGCCGGCGATCTCGTCGCGCCGCACGGGATGGCGCTGGTGATGGAGCCGCTCAACACCCGTACCAACCATCCCGGCGTCTACATGCAGGGCATCGCGCAGGGCTATGCGGTGGCGCGCGGCGCGAACAGCCCGGGGGTGAAGATCCTAGCCGACCTGTATCACGAGCAGATCCAGTCCGGGAACCTGATCCCCGTGCTCGACACCTGCTGGAGCGAGATCGGCTATATCCAGTTCGGCGACAATCCCGGCCGCAACGAGCCGGGCACCGGCGAAATCAACTTCACGAACATCGTCCGCTGGCTGCGCGAGCGGAAATATGCCGGAACGATCGGCATGGAACATGGCAATTCGGTCAAAGGGCGCGCGGGCGAGGAGCGGCTGATCGCCGCCTATCGCACGATCGACGCCGTCTGAGGGGAGAGAGAAGCATGTCGAGACGCACAAGCGTGCTGCTCGCGGGTCTGGCGGTCCTTGCCGCGACGCCCGCCGCGGCACAGGACAAGCCGGGGTTCAAGGACACCCCGATCCTGCCGGGCGGCGGCAACTGGCACGTCCATGATTCGGACCGCCCCTACCCGACCGTCGTCACCCCTGCGGCGCAGCCCGGCGGCGCGCCCTCGGATGCGATCATATTGTTCGACGGCCGCTCGCTCGATGCCTGGACCGCGCAGCGCAAGCTCTGGCCGGTGGCGAACGGCGTGCTCACCGTGCCCACCCGCGCGAGCAGCGGCGGCGAGAATGCGCTGATCACCAAGCAGAATTTCGGCGACGTCCAGCTCCACCTCGAGTTCCGCTCGCCCAATCCGCCGACCAAGAGCTCGCAGGATCGCGGCAATAGCGGCATCTGGTTCATGCAGCGCTACGAGATCCAGATCCTCGACGGCTATCAGAATCCCACCTATGCCGATGGCACGGTGGGCGGCGTCTATGGCTGGAAGCCGCCGCTGGTGAACCCGTCGCGCAAGCCCGGTGAGTGGCAGAGCTACGACATCGTCTTCGAGCGCCCCCGCTTCGCCGCCGACGGCAAGCTGCTGCGCCCGGCCTATATCACCGCCTTCCTCAACGGCGTGCTGGTGCAGAACCACCAGGCGATGCTCGGCACCACCAACTGGCGCCACATCGCCGAATATACCGCGCATGCCGATGCCCTGCCGATCCAGCTGCAGGACCATGACTCGCCGGTGTCGTTCCGCAACATCTGGGTGCGCCCACTGCCCGAAACGGCGATCGCGCAGGACCTTCCGGGAGACCGCAAATGAACATCGACCGTCGCGCCGCGCTGACCGGTGTCCTCGCCCTGTTCGGGGCGGGCGTGTTTGCCCCCATCGCCCGCGCCGCGCAGATGACCGCGACGCAGATGATCCCGGAGGGGCCGCCCAGCGTCGCGGTGTTCACCCCCGCCCAGCGCGCGCTGATGACCGCGCTCAGCGAGCGGGTGATCCCCACCACCGACACGCCGGGCGCCATCGCCGCGGGCGTGCCCGCCTTCATCGAGAAGCTGCTCGCCGACTGGGCGATGCCGGAGGACCGCGTGCCGATCGTCGCCGGGCTGGATGCGATCGAGGCGCGGTCCCAGCAGGACTATAAGGTCGCCGCCGCCAAGGCGACGCCGGCGCAGCAGGACGCGCTGCTCACCCTGGCGATGAACGGCCAGATCGCGGGCGGCAAGACCTTCTTCGAGGCGTTCCGCCAGCTGGTGATCACCGGGTACTACACCTCGGAGATCGGCATCACCCAGGAACGCGAATATCTGCCGGTGCCGGGCGAATATAACGGCGCCTTCCCCTATGCTCAGGTCAACAAGGTGTACAGCGCATGATGATCACTCGTCGTACCCTGCTCGCCGGTGCGGGCGGCGTCACCGCCCTCGCGCTTTTCGATCGCCTCATTCCGCAGGCTTTCGCCGCGCAGATCCCAGCGGTGGGCATCCAGCTCTACACCGTCCGCGACATCTTCCAGAAGGATCCGGTCGGCACGCTGCAGGCGATCGCGAAGATCGGCTATCGCGAGATCGAGTTCGGCGGTGGCGGCTATGACAGCATGGATCCGGCGATGCTCCGCGCCACCATGGACAAGGCCGGCCTGCGCTGCCCGTCGCTCCACATCGGCTATGACGCGCTGCTCGGCCAGTTCGACAAGTCGGTGGCGATGGCCCGCACCCTCGGCGCCAAGACCGTAGTGCTGCCCTATATGACCGACGAGCACCGCACCGAGGCGGGCTGGAACGCGGCGCTGCCGAACTTCAACAAGTTCGCCCACGACCTGAAGAAGGCGGGCTTCGACTTCGCCTATCACAACCACGACTTCGAGTTCACCAACAAGCCCGGCGGCGTCAGCCTCTATGACCGGCTGCTTAAGGCGACCGATCCCGCGCTGGTGAAGGTCGAGCTCGACCTCTACTGGGCCAAGCGCGCGGGCCAGGATCTGGGCGCGCTGATCGACCGGCTGAACAAGCGGCTCTATTCGTACCACGTCAAGGACATGCGCGCCGATGGCAGCATGTCTGCGGTCGGCACCGGCACGATCGACTTCGCGGCGTTGTTCAAGCGTCCGTCGAGCGCGCATGTCCGCCACTTCTATGTCGAGAATGATCAGGCCCCTGCGCCCTATCTTCCGGACATCACCACCAGCTTCAAGACGCTGCAAGCGCTGCGCTTCTAACCAACAACACGCCCTGGGAGAGGGACATATAATGGCTGCAACCAACAGGTTCGATGCAATCGTCATCGGCTCGGGCGTGAGCGGCGGCTTTGCCGCCAAGGAACTCACCGAGAAGGGCCTCCGCGTGCTGATGCTAGATCGGGGCCGCATGGTCGAGCATGGCGAGGACTATCCGTACGACGGCAAGCCCGCCTATGAGGTGCCCGCGCACAACATCATGCCCAAGCCGCTGCAGGAGCGCGATTATTTCATCGCCAAGCGCGGCTATGTGCAGCCCAGCAACATGGGCTTCTACAACAACGACCGCATGAACCCCTATGCGTTCGACGAGGGCAGCAAATTCTACTGGATCCGCCCCGGTGCGGTGGGCGGCAAGTCGCTGATCTGGGGCCGCTGGAGCTTCCGCTGGGCGCCGGAGGATTTCGAGGCGAACAAGCGCGAGGGCGTGGATGGCGCCTGGCCGATCGGCTATGACGACATCGCCCCCTGGTATGCCAAAGTAGAGGATTATATCGGCGTCTCGGGCTCGCGCGAGAACCTGCCCTATCTGCCGGACAGCAACTTTCAGCCGCCGATGCCGATGAACGTCGCCGAGAAGTGGCTGAAGGAACGGCTGGAGTCCAAGTTCCCCGGCCGCAAGCTGATCAACACCCGCCTCTCGAACATGACCGAGGACAAGCCCGACCAAGGCCGCACCAAGTGCCAGTTCCGCAACCAGTGCGGCAATGGCTGTTCGTTCGGCGCCTATTTCTCGACCCAGGCAGTCACCCTCCCCGCTGCCCGCGCCACGGGCAAGCTGACGCTCCAATCGGACGCGGTGGTGACCAATATCGAATATGACGCGGCAAAGAAGCGCGTCACCGGCGTGCGCTATGTCGATGCCAAGACGGGTCAGGCACAGGTGGTGAACGCCGACCTGGTGTTCCTCTGCGCCTCGGCGATGGGATCGAACCAGATCCTGCTCAACTCGCGCGCACCGGGCAGCGAGCGCAGCCATTTCGACAGCAGCGGCACGCTGGGCCGCTATGTGATGGACCATATCTTCCGCGTCGGCATCGACGGCGAGATCCCGGGCATGACCGACTTCATCGAATATGGCCGGCGCCCGGGCGGCGTCTACATTCCCCGCTTCCGCAACATCGGCGGCGAGGAAGGCGTGGGCTTCAAGCGCGGCTATGGCTATCAGGGCAGCGCCTGGCGCCAGCCGGCAGGTCCGGTGGGCTTCGGCGCCGAGATGAAGCACGGCATGCGCCGCTATGGCCCCTGGCGGTTCAGCATGGGCGCGTTCGGCGAGTGCCTGCCCTATAAGGACAATCGCGTCTCGCTCCACCCCAGCAAGGTGGATCGCTTCGGGGTGCCGCTGATGCGCTTCGACGTGACCTTCCGCGAGAACGAGCTCAAGCTGATCGCCGACGCCAAGGTGCAGGGCGAAGCGATGCTCCGCGCCGCGGGGCTGCAGAATGTGCGGAGCAACGAAGGCGAGCACGTCCCCGGCGACGCCATCCACGAAATGGGCGGCGCGCGCATGGGCAGCGATCCGCGCAATTCGGTACTCAACGGCTTCAGCCAGGCGCACGACGCGCCGAACCTCTACGTCACCGACGGCGCGCAGATGGCCTCGGCCTCGTGCGTCAACCCGTCGCTGACCTTCATGGCCCTGACCATGCGCGCTGCGGACCATGCGGTGAAGCAGCTGCGGGGATGAACCGAAGGAGCGCGCCCGGGTGGCGCGCTCCGTTATGGCTGGGAATTTCTAGAACCTGGCTGGGGCGGGAGGATTCGAACCTCCGAATGACGGTACCAAAAACCGTTGCCTTACCACTTGGCGACGCCCCAACGGGAAGCGGGCTTATAGAGCCTCAGAACAGACGTTCAAGCCACCCATGCGGGTCCGGTGCGACCCCGCGCTGGATTCCCACCAATTGCTCGCGCAGCTTCTCGGTGAGCAGGCCCGGGCCGCCATTGCCGATCTGGAACTCGAAGCCTTGCCCACGCACCGCGCCGATCGGCGTTACCACCGCGGCGGTGCCGCAGGCGAAGGCTTCGCGCAGGCGGCCGCTCTTGGCGTCCTCGCGCCACTGGTCGATCGAATAGCGCTCCTCGCGCACCTCGACGCCCGCGCCGCGCGCCAGCGTGATCAGCGATTCGCGGGTGATGCCCGGCAGGATCGTGCCCGAGAGCGGCGGCGTGGCGATGGTCCCGTCGTCGAACACGAAGAACACGTTCATGCCGCCCAACTCCTCGACATAGCGGTTCTCGACCGCGTCGAGGAACACCACCTGGTCGCAGCCCTGGCGGATCGCCTCGGCCTGGGCGACCAGGCTGGCGGCATAGTTGCCGCCGCACTTGGCCGCGCCCGTGCCGCCCGGCGCAGCGCGGGTATAGTGATCGGACACCCACAGCGTCACCGAGGGCGCGCCGCCCTTGAAATAGGCACCCGCGGGCGAGGCGATGACGAGGTAGAGATATTCGCTCGCCGGCTTCACGCCCAGGAAGGTCTCGCTCGCGAACATGAAGGGGCGGAGGTACAGCGAGGCGCCCTCGCCCTCCGGAATCCAGTCGCGATCGGCCTTCACCATTGCGCGGATCGAGGCGAGGAACAGGTCCTCCGGCAGCGGCGCCATCGCCATGCGCTCGGCGGATTCGCGGAAGCGGCGGGCATTCTCGCCCGGGCGGAACAGCCCCGCGCCGCCATCGGGCAGGCGATAGGCCTTGAGCCCCTCGAAAATCTCCTGCGCATAATGGAGCACCGCGCAGGCGGGATCGATCTGGAGCGGCGCATAGGGCTGGATGCGTGCATCGTGCCAGCCCTTGTCGGCCGAATAGCGGATCACCGCCATGTGATCGGTAAATACCTTGCCGAAGCCGGGGTTCGCGAGGATCGTCGCGCGCTCGTCGCGGGTGCGCGGGTTGGTGTGGGCTTCGAATTCGAAATCCAGGATCGTCGCGTCTTCCATCACTCGGTCTTTCTCGTCCCCAGAGGCTCGGGTTGCGCAGGACTAGGCGCGGTGGCAGAAACGGTCAACATGGCTGCCCCAATTCCTGCCTCTCCCCTCTTCCTGCGCGAGCCCGAAATCCGGCGCGGCATCGAGCTGCTCTATTTCGGCTATTCGCACCTCACCCGCTCGATCGACGACGGGCTGGCGCGCCAGGGGCTGGGCCGGGCGCACCACCGCGCGCTCTATTTCATCGCCCGCAAGCCCGACCTGACGGTGAGCGAGCTGCTCTCGCTGCTGGCGATCACCAAACAGTCGCTGGGCCGGGTGCTGGGGGAACTGGCCGAGCGCGGGCTGGTCGAGACGCGGGCGGGCACGCGCGACCGGCGGCAGCGGCTGCTGCGGCTCACCGACGCGGGCGCCAAGCTCGAGTCCGAACTGTTCGAGGCGCTGCGCGAAAAAATGGCCGGCGCCTATTCGAGCGCCGGCCAGGGAGCCGTCGGGGGATTCTGGGCCGTGCTCGAAGGGCTGATGCCCGAGGACGAGCGCGGCCGGGTAGCGACGCTGGGGCGCTGAGCGCGCCCGACGCCGCCCTTGTTCAGGCGACCTTGAAGCCTTCCTTGTTCATCGCAAGGGTAAGCGCCTTGTTCTTTTCCTCGCTCAGCTGGGCGCGGAGCTCGGGGAACAGCGTATCCTCTTCCTCGCGGATGTGCTTTTCCAGCGCGGCGCGGAATTCCTTCACCTTCTCCAGCCACTTGGGCGAGGTGCTCGGCATGTTCTCGAGCTCGTAGAGGAACTGCTTCACATAGCCATGTTCGGCGTTGAGCTCGTCGGCCTGCTCGGTCTTGCCCGCCTCGCGGAGCGCCGGGTAGATGACATTCTCTTCCTCGATCGCATGCTTCACCAGCGCATGCTTGATGTGCGCGAGCAGCATGTTGCGGCGGATCGTCGCCTTGTCGTCGGTGGCTTCGAGCGTGTCGAACACCTTGAGCACTGCCTTGTGCTCGGCCTTCAATGCATCGTCCCAGTTGCCGGCGAGCGCGCTCGGCGCCTGCACCGCCGCCTTGCGACCGAGCATCGCGAGCAGGCCCAGCGCCGCCCCGCCCGCCGCCGCGCCGGCGATCACGCCCAGGCTGGCGCCGTTGCTGCTGGTCTTGGCGGTGTTGTTCGCGTTGGTCTTGGTGTTACGCTTCGATTCGGTCGTGGTAGCCATGATAGCCTCCGTCGATACGTGGGATCGGGAGGTTAACCATCCGGCATACCAGGCGTTCCGTCGCGTACCGCGCTATTTGCGCGCTTCGGCGGCCATCTCGGCGTTGCGGCGAGCCGAAGCCGCCAGCGTATCGCGCAGCAGCGTCTTCAGCGCCTCGTCGCGATCGAGCACGTTCAGCCCTTCGCGGGTCGAGCCGCCGGGACTGGCGACACGGTCCGCCAGCACCGCCGGGCTTTCGCTGGCAGCCGCGGCCATCAGGCCTGAACCCTCGACGGTAGCGAGCGCCAGCCGCTGCGCCTGGCCCGCAGGCAGGCCAAGCGCGGCCCCCGCCTCCGCCAGCGCATCAACGAAGCGGAAGACGAAGCCCGGGCCGCAACCCGCGAGCGCGGTCAGTGCATCGAGCATCGTCTCGCTCGGCACCCATTCGACCAGCCCGAGCGGCTGCATCAGCGTCTCGGCGGCAACGCGTGCCTCCGCATCGTCGCTCGGGGTGGTGAGGCCGACGACACCCTTGCCGATCGCGACCGGGAGGTTGGGCATCGCACGCACCACGGTCTTTGCGCCAAGCGCATCCGCCAGCGTCGCAACTTCAACCCCCGCCAGGATGGACACCAGCAGCGGCACGCCCGCGACGAACGGCGCGAGTACCGGCGCGACATTGTGGAGCTGCTGCGGCTTCACCGCCAGCACCAGTGCGGTCGGCCGCTCGCCCTCGGGCGGCGCGGTCACATGCCGCACGCCCTCGGGAATGGCCGGGCTGCCCGGATCGATGACGGTGATCGCGGACGCGTCGATCCCCGCCCCTGCCCAGCGGCGGAGCATCGCCCCGCCCATGTTGCCGGCACCGACCAGCCAGATCCGATCCAGCAGCGCCATGTCAGGCTTCGCCCTGGGTCTCGATCAGCGCCGCGGCGATCGCCTCGCTCGGCGTCTTGCCGCCCCACAGCACGAACTGGAAGACGGGGTAGAAGCGCTCGCACTCGTCGATCGCGCTTTCCACCAGCAGCTCGGCCTGGGCGAGCGTCAGCGACGCGCCCTCGTCGCCGTCGATCAGCGCGGCGTGGCGGAACAGCAGGATGCCGGTCGACGACCAGAGCTCGAAATGGCCGATCCACAGCTGCTCGTTGACCAGCCCGATCGTCTCGTAGACCAGCCCGCGCCGCTCCTCGGGGACGCGCACGTCGGGGAAGCCCATGAACTGCAGCACGCCGTCATCCTCGCGCCAGATCGCGCGGAGCTCGTACTGGGTCCAGCTGCCCTTCACCTTGGCGACGATCTCGTCGTCCTCGCGCTCATGGGTCCAGCCATGGGCGGCGAAATAGGTCTCGAGCATGTCGATGGGCGCGGCCGCGTCGCGGTCGAATTCCGCCTCGTCTAGCATGCCCATTCAGCCCCCGGTCGTGTAGCCATGCCCGCTAGTGCCAAGCGCGCGGACGGGGCACAAGCTTGCGCCTGCGCCCCGCCGCCGAAAGCTGTGGACAAGGAAGTCTCGGCCAGCGTCACGCATTCCCTTGCGGATTCAGCTTGGCCTCCAGCGCATCGAGGCGCGCCTTCAGCGCATCGGCCTCGTCGCGCGCGGCGACGGCCATCGCCTTCACGGCCTCGAACTCGTCGCGGCTGACGAAGTCGAGCCCGCCGATCCATTCGCGGGCGCGCTCGCGGGCGCCGGCCTCGGCTTCGCGCGCCACCCCGGCGAAGGTGCCGGCGGCGCCGTTCACCATCTTCACCAGATCGTCGAACAGGCGGTTGTCGGTCTGCATGTCAAAAACCCCACTCAAAGCGTTTCGAGGTGGATGTGGGCGTTCGACGCCGCCGACGCAATCTTTTCTGCATCGGGATTGAGATCGCGGACCTGCGAGAACAGCACGCTCGCGAAGCACACCCACGCCAGATAGGGCAGCAGCATCAGCCCGGCGAGCGTGCGGACGCGCCAGAAGGCGACCATCGTCACCGCGACGAGCACCGCCAGCGCGACGATCACGATCAACGCGAGGTCGAGCATATGGAAGCGGAAGAAGATCGGCGACCAGGCGAGGTTGACGCCAAGCTGGAGGACGAACAGCACCACCGCCGCCGCCCGCCCCCGCGCCCCGCGCGCGCTCAGCACCAGTGCCAGGGCGAGCCCCATCAGCACGTAGAGGATGGTCCAGACGACCGGAAAGGCGATGTTGGGCGGCTGGATTGCGGGCTTGGCGAGCGCCATGAACCAGGGGTTCTCGTCGCCGGCGGGCGCGACCATCGCCGATCCGAAGCCGAGCAGCACCACGAGCGGCACCGTCACCAACGCGCGCCGCCAGAAACCGCGCCGCAGTTGCGCCTTCGATGCCAGTGCGTTCATGCGCGTCTCCCCAATGCACGGGCGCCCGGCCCTTGTTCGCCAGCCCTAGGCGATCGGAACGCGAATGAGAAGGCGCCGGCCTTTGGTTGTCCCCGGTCTGGATGCGCCCCTCGTTCGCTCGAACGATTGTCAGCCGCCCCCGCCTTCGTCTAGCCGGGGCCATGCACCTGACCGTCGATGCGCTCGCCTTCCTGCTCTTTGTCGCCTTCCTGGCTGGTTGCGTGGATGCGATGGCTGGCGGCGGCGGGCTGCTGACGATCCCCGCGCTGTTGACGGCCGGAGTGCCGCCGGTCGCCGCGCTAGCGACGAACAAACTGCAGAGCATGATCGGCACCGGATCGGCCGTGCTCGCCTATTTGCGCGCCGGCCGCGTTGACATTCGCGGCTTTGCGATACCCGCATGCGGTGCCTTTGTCGGCTCCGCTCTGGGAGCAACAGCGATTCAACGGATCGACCCCGGCTTTCTGGCCGCTTTCGTGCCCGTATTGCTGATCTCGATGGGCTTCTATTTCCTGCTGGCGCCGAAGATGAGCGAGGCCGACCGGCATGCGCGTCTCGGCCGCTGGGGTCTGGCTGCCGTATGCGCCGCGATCGGCTTTTACGACGGGTTCTTTGGCCCAGGCACGGGATCGTTCCTGACGATGGCGCTGGTCGCGCTGGGCGGCCTCGGGCTGGTGCGCGCCATTGCCAACACCAAGTTCCTCAACCTCGCGACCAACCTGGCCGGGCTGCTGGCAATGATTGCCGGAGGCAAGGTGCTCTGGCTGCTCGGCATCGGCATGGCTGCGGCGAATGTGTGCGGCAACCAGCTCGGCGCTTGGTGTGCCATCCGCTTCGGCGGGAAGGGCGTGCGGCCGCTGCTGGTGGTGATGTCGTTCGCGCTGACGATCAAGCTGCTGGCCGATCCCAAAAACCCGTTGTGGCAGTGGCTTTAGCCTGCAGCTCGCACCGCGCCGATCAGAAACTCCACATTGCCCTCAGGCCCGGTGATCGGGCTGCGCGTCACGCCCAGCACCTGCCAGCCCTTGCCTTCCAGCCAAGCGGCCACTTCGGCACACACCCGATCGTGCACGGCCGGATCGCGGACCACCCCGCCCTTGCCGACTTCCTCGCGCCCCGCCTCGAACTGCGGCTTGATCAGCGCCGCCAGCCGCGCGCCGGGCCGGGTAAAGCCCAAAGGCACGTCTAGCACCTTCGAAAGCCCGATGAAGCTCGCGTCGCAGACTACCAAGTCGATCGGTTCGGGGATGTGCGCTGGCGTGAGGATGCGCGCACTGGTCTGCTCGTAGACCACCACCCGCGCGTCCTGCCGCAGCTTCCAGGCGAGCTGGTTGGTGCCGCTGTCCACCGCATAGATCCGCGCCGCGCCGTTCGTCAGCAGCACGTCGGTGAAGCCGCCGGTCGAGGAACCGACGTCGATCGCCACCGCGCCCGTCACGTCCCAGCCGAAATGCTCGAGCGCATGGGCGAGCTTGATGCCGCCACGCGATACCCAGGGATGGTCGCGGCCGCGCACCTCGAGGGCCGCGTCCTCTGCGAGCATCTGGCCCGCCTTCTCGATCTTGCGCTCGCCGGCAAAGACGAGCCCCGCCATGATGAGCGCCTGCGCCCGCGTGCGGCTCTCGGCGAGCCCGCGGTCGACGAGCAGTTGATCGGCGCGAAGCTTTGCCATGCCCGCCCTTTAGGCGCGGCCAACGCCCCGGCGCAACCGCTCCTCCATTCGACGCAAGGCTTATCGCCCATCAATCCAGTAGGGGTTATAGAGAAGGTCCGGCCAGCCCCTCCCAGGACACAAGGAGAGGAACGCAATGACGATCTTTTCGCCGATCGATGATCGCTCGCCGATCATCCTCACCGTCCCCGGCCTCGGCGGCTCCGGGCCGTCGCACTGGCAGACGCTGTGGGAGCAGTCCCGCCCCGATACCCGCCGAGTCGAGCTCGGCATGTGGGACACGCCCCACCGCAACGCCTGGGTGACCAAACTCGACCAGGCGATCCGCCAGGCACAGGCGCCGGTGGTACTCGCCGCGCACAGCCTGGGCTGTCTGGCGGTCGCCTGGTGGGCCACCCTCGCCGGCCAGACCTTCGGCACGCCGGTCGCCGGCGCGCTGCTGGTGGCACCGGCGGACGTCGACCGCGACTCGGCGCCGGCGGAGCTCCACGCTTTCCGCCCGACGCCGGCGACCCTGTTCCCCTTCCCCAGCGTGGTGGTGACGAGCAGCGACGACCCCTGGATGTCGATCGAACGTGCGGAGGATCTTGCCCGCGGCTGGGGCAGCCTGTTCGTCGATCCGGGGCCGCAGGGACACCTCAATGCCGCCAGCGGAATCGGCTGGTGGGAGGAAGGCCAACTGCTGCTCGACCGGCTGCTCGATACCGCCGCCGAGCGCAGCGGATCGGTGCAAGCTATGGCGGAGGCGCGCTCGCTGCTCGCGATCAACGCCACCGATTCCGCACAAGCGCATTATCTCGGCAGCCGCCCGGCCAGCTCCGCACAAAACGCGGCGAAATCGACCCAAGCACACTGGTAAACACAGGGAGGACGACCTATAATACTCGGCATGGGCATGGCCGGGTGGCGTACCCTAGAGCGTCATCCGGCCTACCCTTGCAACGCGCCGTTCACTTCACCAAAGTGTCACAAGATCTGGCAATGCGTTGTTGCAATTATCGCAACCCGGTACATCATGTCGCTCCTGACCAGACCGCTCGGAATCGCAAGCCTTCGCCTTTAAGCGCGCATTGCGCGTCCGGCACCCGCATGTACGCGTCGATTAACCCCGAAATTGCGCCATGATATATTGTACCGCCTTCATCGCGGCTCTATATGGCGCCCATGTCGTTGAGTACCCCCCTGAGCCGCTGGTGGTCGGGCCTGGATGGCGCCTTCGATCGCGTTGCGATCGGCATCAGTGGCTTGTGCCTGATTCATTGCATCGCGACCACCGTGCTGCTGACGATCGTGTCGACCGCGGGCGGCCTGCTCGATCCGCATATCCATGAATATGGCCTGGTGCTGGCGATCGGCTTCGGCATCTATGCGCTCGGCCGCGGCATCGTCCATCACGGCTATATGGCTCCCGCCGCCGTCGGCGCGTTCGGGCTCGGCATCATGAGCGGCGCGCTGAGCCTGCCGCATGGCGGGTTCGAGACGATCTGGACGCTGATCGGCGTGTCGCTGGTCGCGCTCGGCCACGATCTCAATCGCCGCGCGACCTATTGAGCCCAGACCGGCCACTGCTTGCCGGATGCGGCCGCAACGCCTAAATCGTCTTCATGTCCGCGCACAATCATCACGAGCACCACGGGGCCGATCTCACCAAGGCGGCCCGCACCCGGCTGGAAGAGGCCGGCGAGCAGTGGACCGCGATGCGCGAGCGCGTGTTCGAGGCGCTGGCCGGGTTCGACAAGCCCGCCTCGGCCTATGACATCGCCGAGGCCGTCTCGAAGGCCGAAGGCCGCCGGGTCGCGGCCAACAGCGTCTACCGCATCCTCGACCTGTTCGTCGGCTCCAATCTGGCCCGCCGGGTGGAAAGCGCGAACGCCTATGTTGCCAATGCACATCCCGAATGCCTGCATGATTGCATCTTCCTGGTCTGCGACAGCTGCGGCCAGACCACGCATATCGACGACGATTCGATCACGAAAAACGTACGGTCCGCAGCCCAGCACGCCGGTTTTTCGCCGGTCCGGCCGGTGATCGAGGTGCGCGGCAAGTGCGGCAAGTGTGACTGACCTGTCCAACAGACCGTTCGACTTGAGACTAACGTTGCGCTAACAAAGCCCATGGCTGACCTACCCAAGACGCCGCTGCTCGACACGGTCGACACGCCGCAGGACCTCCGGAAGCTCGCCCCCGCCCAGCTGCGCCAGCTGGCCGACGAGCTTCGTGCCGAAACCATCAGTGCGGTGGGCTCCACCGGCGGGCATCTAGGCTCCGGCCTGGGCGTCGTCGAACTGACGGTGGCGATCCACTATGTATTCAACACCCCCGACGACCGGCTGATCTGGGACGTCGGGCACCAATGCTATCCGCACAAGATCCTCACCGGTCGGCGCGATCGGATCCGCACGATTCGTCAGGGTGGAGGCCTCTCCGGCTTCACCAAGCGCAGCGAGAGCGAGTATGATCCGTTCGGTGCCGCGCACTCGTCGACCTCGATCTCGGCCGCACTCGGCTTTGCGATCGCCAACAAGCTCAACGAGGCGCCGGGCAAGGCGATCGCGGTGATCGGCGACGGCGCGATGAGCGCGGGCATGGCCTATGAGGCGATGAACAACGCCGAGGCCGCCGGCAACCGGCTGGTGGTGATCCTCAACGACAACGACATGTCGATCGCCCCGCCGGTGGGCGGGCTTTCGGCCTATCTTGCGCGCCTCATTTCCTCGTCCGAATATCTCGGCCTGCGCGAGCTCGCCAAGCGCTTCACCCGCAAGCTTTCGCGCCGCCTCACCGCGGCAGCCGGCAAGGCGGAGGAATTCGCCCGCGGCATGGCGACCGGCGGCACGCTGTTCGAGGAACTTGGCTTCTATTATGTCGGCCCGATCGACGGCCACAATCTCGAGCATCTGATCCCGGTGCTGGAGAATGTCCGCGACAGCGAGCAGGGCCCGATCCTGATCCATGTCGTGACCAAGAAGGGCAAGGGCTATGCCCCGGCCGAAGCGGCGGCGGACAAGTATCACGGCGTCCAGAAGTTCGACGTGATCACCGGGGCACAGGCCAAGGCACCCCCGGGCCCGCCCGCCTATACCAAGGTGTTCGCCGATGCGCTGCTCGCCGAAGCGGAGCGTGATGCGTCGGTCTGCGCGATCACCGCGGCGATGCCCTCGGGCACCGGGCTCGACAAGTTCCAGGCGACGTTCCCCGATCGCACCTTCGACGTGGGCATTGCCGAACAGCACGCGGTCACCTTCGCAGCGGGCCTTGCCGCGCAGGGGATGCGGCCGTTCTGCGCGATCTACTCGACCTTCCTGCAGCGCGCCTACGACCAGGTCGTCCACGACGTCGCGATCCAGAACCTGCCGGTCCGCTTCGCGATCGACCGCGCGGGCCTGGTCGGTGCCGACGGCGCGACCCATGCCGGCAGCTTCGACGTGACCTATCTCGCCAGCCTGCCCAATTTCGTGGTGATGGCGGCCGCGGACGAGGTCGAGCTCGTCCACATGACCCACACGGCGGCGATGCACGACAGCGGCCCGATCGCGCTGCGCTATCCACGCGGCAACGGCGTCGGACTGGCGCTGCCCAAGGTTCCGGAGCGGCTGGAAATCGGCAAGGGTCGCGTGGTCCGAGAGGGCAAGAAGGTAGCGATCCTGTCGCTCGGCACGCGCCTTGCGGAAGCACTAAAGGCCGCCGACACGCTCGAGGCCAAGGGCCTCTCGACCACCGTCGCCGACCTGCGCTTCGCCAAACCGCTCGACGAGGATCTGATCCGCCGCCTGCTCACCACCCACGAAGTGGCGGTGACGATCGAGGAAGGCGCGATCGGCGGCCTCGGTGCGCATGTGCTGACGCTCGCCAGCGATACCGGCCTGATCGACGCCGGCCTCAAGCTGCGCACCATGCGCCTGCCGGACATATTCCAGGACCAGGACAAGCCCGAGAAGCAGTATGACGAAGCGGGGCTGAACGCCGCCAACATCGTCGACACGGTGCTGAAGGCGCTCCGCTACAACGAGGCCGAGCTGGCCGACGGGGTGCGGGCGTAAACGACGCCAGATCCTCCCCGGAACGGGGAGGGGAACCGCCGCCGAAGGCGGTGGTGGAGGGGCCGCTGCGGCACGCAGCGGTTTCCCAGGCTGAGAGCGATCCGCGCCTTGCGGCGCGCCCCCCCCACCATTCGCTGGCGCGAATGGTCCCCCTCCCCGTTCCGGGGAGGATCTGGGTCCTGCCCCACCTTGAATCTCCAACATGCACATGCCATGTACATGCACATGGCTACGCAGCTTCCCCAGACTCGCTCCAGCCGCGTTGTCGTGCTGGTATCGCCCGAGGAAAAACGGCGCATTTCCGCCAATGCGGAAGCGGCGGACATGACGGTCAGCGACTTCATGCGCACCGCCGCCGAACGCTATACCGAGCCGACCGACGCCGAGATGGCGCTGATGCGCGACCTGCTCGCCCAGCTCGAACAGGCCAATGCCCGCACGGACGCGGCCTTTGCCCAGCTCGAAGCTGCGCGCGCCGCCGCCACCGCGTTCGACGAGGAGGCGTATCGCGCCGAGGTCCGCGAACAGCTGCTGACCGATACCTCAATCGACTGGGATGCGCTGTCCACTGCCCTTTCCGGCTGGGCGCGCCAGTGAGCTTCTGGACCGATGCGCTACGCGCGCTCCAGCAGGTCGCGCTGCTCCAGCACAAGGTCGAGCAGGCGCTGACCACCGCCGAGGAAGCCCGCCGCCATTCAATCGAGACGCGCGAGCGGGTGATCCGGCTTGAGACGCTGATCGACATCGCGATGAGACGCCAGCCCGCAGCACCGCCTACGCCGCCTGCGCTTCCCGAAAGTCCACAAACCGGCAGCTAGCGCCCGCTTCCCCGAGCGCGTACATCGCGGTACGTGCTGAAAATGACCATCCTTCCCCTCACCGCCCGCCCCCGCGCGCTCGCGCACTGGCTGTTCGTCGTCGCCGCGATGATCGTCGCGATGGTCGTGGTCGGGGGCATTACCCGGCTCACCGAATCGGGCCTGTCGATCACCGAATGGAAGCCAATCTCCGGCATCGTGCCCCCGCTCAACGACGCGCAGTGGCAGGCCGAGTTCGACCACTACAAGCAGATCGGCCAGTATGAGCAGCTCAACCAGGGCATGACGCTCGGCGGGTTCAAGAGCATCTTCTTCTGGGAATATATCCACCGCCTGCTCGGCCGGCTGATCGGCATGGTGTTCGCGCTGCCGCTGCTGTGGTTCGCCGTCCGCAAGCAGATCCCGCAGGGCTATGGCTGGCGGCTGGTCGCGCTGCTCGCGCTAGGCGGGCTGCAGGGCGCGTTCGGCTGGTGGATGGTGAAGTCGGGGCTCAACCACACCCGCACCTCGGTTAGCCATTTCTGGCTGGCGACCCACCTGATGACCGCGCTGTTCACGCTGGGCGGCATCGTCTGGACGATGCTCGACCTGCGCGCGCTTGCCGCCAACCATGCCGAGCGCCCTGCCCGACTGACCGGGCTCGGCGCGGGCGTGCTGGTACTGCTGGCGGTCCAGCTCTTCTACGGGGCGCTGGTAGCAGGCCTCGATGCGGGGCTGGTCACCAACCAGTGGCCGCTGATGAACGACCATTTCTTCCCCGGTGTCAGCCAGATCGGCGAGAGCCCGCTCCATGCCGCGCTCTACGATCCGGCAATCGTCCACTTCATCCACCGCTGGTGGGCCTGGGTCGTGGTCGCCGGCCTAATCGTCCTCGCCCGCAAGGCCAAGGCTGCCGGTGATCGCCGCGCCTCGATCGCGATCCACTCGGCGTTCGGCATCCAGATCCTGCTCGGCATCGCGACCGTGATGACCGGGGTGAACCTCCACCTGGCCGCCACCCACCAGCTGGTCGGCGCGCTGCTGGTGTGCGCTACGGTATGGGGCGTCCACGCCGTCGGCCGCACCCGGTGAGCGACACCGCGCTGCTCTACGTCACCTTCGCCAGCCGCGCCGATGCCGAGCGCGTGGCGGAGACCGTGCTGGCGGAGCAGCTCGCGGCCTGCGTCAACCTCCTCGCGCCCTGCATCTCGATCTATCGCTGGCAGGGTGGCATCGAGCGTGGCGAGGAAGTCCCCGCGCTGTTCAAGACCCGCCCTGCCCTCGCGCTGCGCCTCCGCGAGCGGATCGCCGCGATCCATGACTATGACCTGCCGGTGATCGAACAATGGCCGGTCGAGGCGGGCGCCGCCGTCGCCCGCTGGATCGCCGACGAGACACGCTGAACCGACAGGTATCATTTTACCCGTCAGCAAACCCACGCATTTCTTGACTTTCAGGCCCCAAATCGTCAGAGGGGCATCAATCGCGCTGCCGGCAACGGTGGCGCGTATGCATTTCCTACGCGAAAGGTCACAGGCCATGAAGGCGCTGATGAAGACCACCAAGTCGGCCAAGCCGGCCGAGGTGGAGAAGAAGTGGCACATCGTCGACGCCGAAGGGCTCGTCGTCGGTCGTGCAGCGGTGGTGATCGCGAACGTCCTGCGCGGCAAGCACAAGACCAGCTTCACCCCGCACGTCGACTGCGGTGACAATGTCATCGTGATCAACGCGGACAAGATCCGTTTCACCGGCAAGAAGCTCGGCCAGAAGGTGTACTACAAGCACACCGGCTATGCGGGCGGCATCAAGGGCGTCACCGCCGCCAAGGTTCTCGAAGGCCGCTTCCCGGAGCGCGTTCTGGAGAAGGCCGTGGAGCGCATGATCCCGCGCGGCCCGCTCGGCCGCCAGCAGATGCGCAACCTGCGCATCTTCGCCGGTTCGGAGCATCCGCATGAAGCTCAGAACCCCGAGGTTCTCGACATCGCCGGCATGAGCCGCAAGAACAAGGTGGGTGCATAATGTCTGACAACCGCCAGTCGCTTTCCGACCTGGGCGCAGCGCTGGGCCAGCAGCCCGCCGCGCCGACCGAAGGCCAGGCCGCCGCTCCGGCTGCTGCCGCCGCTGCCGACGCCTATCTCGCCGGCCAGATCGACGAGCCGGCCGCCCCGACCACGCCGCTGCGTGCGCAGGAGCTGGACCAGTATGGCCGCGCCTATGCCACCGGCCGTCGTAAGGACGCCGTGGCCCGCGTGTGGCTGAAGCCGGGCACCGGCAAGATCACGATCAACGGTCGTGACCAGGAAATCTATTTCGCGCGTCCGACGCTGCGTCTCGTCATCAACCAGCCGTTCGGTGTCGCCGAGCGCGAGGGCCAGTATGACGTGATCTGCACCGTCAAGGGCGGCGGTCTCTCGGGCCAGGCAGGTGCCGTGAAGCACGGCATCTCGCAGGCGCTGACCAAGTATGAGCCGGTGCTGCGCGCCCCGGTGAAGAAGGCCGGCTTCCTGACCCGCGACAGCCGCGCCGTCGAGCGTAAGAAGTACGGCAAGGCCAAGGCTCGCCGCAGCTTCCAGTTCTCGAAGCGCTAAGCGTCTCGGCTTCGGCCAAGGAAATGGGGCGGTCCGGCAACGGGCCGCCCTTTTTCGTGGGCGACCGCGAAAGGCACCAAGACATCGTCGCGGGCGGCCGCCCGCCCTTACCCGAAATGGTGCACCGCAGCTCAAAATAGGCAAGGCCCGCTCGTTCGACTGCGCCAGCCAGATCCCGCACCGGCACACGACTACGTCGTGAGACGCGCGTCGGATGCACAAGTTCCCGAACGATCGCCGTGGACTCGCAACGGCCCGCCGCAGCGAATTTCGATACGATGTCGCATCGTTCCCCTGAAAACCGACATTGTGCTAAGAGTTGCAGATATCCCACTCTGGGACAGGTCTTCCTTAAAAAACCGCTAGCCCGTAAAGCTTGGGTGCAACGCGGCAAAACCTGCGGGCGGGGAATTCAAGAACATGCGACGGATATGGACGGCAGCTGCGCTTGGCGCGGCGGGCCTGCTGTCGGCTTGCGACGGCAGCAGCGACAACATCAACCTGGCGGACAGCCGGATGACCAGCGGACTGGTCGATCTTTCCGCCGCCAATGCCGGCATGTCGCCGGCGCAATCCCAGGTGACCGACGGCATCCGCCTGGCGCGACAGACCACCTTCGGGCCGACGCCGCAGGTGCTCGAGCAGATCTCGAAGCTGGGTACCGAGGGCTGGCTCAACCAGCAATTCGCCGCCAGCGGCAGCACCTATGCCGATCTCGCCGTGGCGCGGCGGATCGACTATTGCAAGGACGTCCCCTGCAATCGCCGCTATTTCAGCCGCACGCCGGTGGCGATGCGCTTCTACGCGAACGCCGTTTCCGCACCGGACCAGTTGCGCCAGCGCGTGGCATTCGCGCTTTCGCAGATGATCGTCGCCTCCGAACAGGAAGTGCGCTCCGCCGCGGGAATCGCCGCGTTCAACCAGCTGTTCCTCGACAACGCCTTCGGCAATTACCGCACGCTGCTCAAGGCGGTGACGCTCAATCCCTATATGGGCCGCTATCTCAACATGGCGGGGAGCAACAAGACCGCCCCGTCCGAGAACTACGCACGAGAGCTGTTGCAGCTGTTCTCGATGGGCCCCAACATGCTCAACCAGAATGGCACGCCGCGCCGCGATGCCACTGGGGGGACCGTCCCTAATTATGGCCCCGACGACATTCGCGGCGTCGCCCGCGCATTGACCGGGTGGGACCGCGCCCGGATCGGCAACGCGCCGATCACCAACCAGCTGGCCGGCGACGACGTGAAGCCGATGATCCCGGTGCCGGATCGCTACGATGCCGGCGAGAAGCGGTTCCTCGGCATCCGCGTGCCGGCCGGCGCGAGCCAGGAAGCGAGCGTCGATGCGGTGGTGGACGCCGCGTTCGACCATCCTTCCACCGCGCCCTTCGTGTCGCGCCACCTGATCGTCCATCTGGTGACCGCCAACCCCAGTCCCAACTATATCGGACGGGTGGCGGCAGTGTTCGCCAACAACGGTCATGGCGTCCGCGGCGACCTGAAGGCCGTCGTCCGCGCGATCCTCACCGACCCCGAGGCGCGCACCGCGCCTCGCCAGGATCGCGGCAAGCTGAAGGAGCCGGTGCTGGCGATGGTCTCGCTGGCCCGCGCGATCGGCATGACCACCGACGGCTTCGCCTTTGCCATGCGCGATACCAGCCTCGGTCAGCCGGTGATGAACGCGCCCTCGGTGTTCAACTTCTATCCGATCGACTATCCGCTGCAGGGCAGCGCTACCCTCTACAACCCGGCATCGAAGCTGCTCAACAGCAGCACGGTGCTGCGCCTCCACAACATGATGTACGAATGGACGGTGCGCAGCGACGTAGCGACCGCTGAGTTCAAGGCCCCTACCGGTTTTGGCGCCGCTTCGGGAACCCGCTTCGCCTGGGCCACCTGGGCGTCCTTCGGCGACAATGTCGATGCCATGGTCGCCGCGGTAGATGTGTTATTGCTAGGCAATAGCATTACGCCAGGCCAGCGTGCCGCACTGCGCACGGCCGCACTCGCCATTAACGACAAGAATTTGCAAGTCCGTGCGCGCAAGCGCGCGCAGATGCTGCTCTTCATCGCCGCCTCCAGCCCGCAATTCCTGGTCGACCGGTAAGGAACCGATCCGATGACGCTTTCCCGACGCGATTTCGTTCGCCTCACCGCCGGCACAGGTGCGGCCGCCGCCCTGGCGCAGCTCGGCCGGACCGCCGCCGTCGCGGCTCCCAGCGGCAGCTACCGGGCGATGGTGGGCATCTTCCTCTACGGCGGCAATGATGGCTGGAACATGGTGGTGCCCACCGACGACCGCCACGCCGCCTACCAGGCCGCGCGCGGCGCCGTCGCCCTGCCCCGCAACACGCTGACGCCGCTGACCAACGCCAGCTATGCGCTGCACCCGGCAATGGCAGCACTGCGCCCGGTGTGGGACGAAGGCGCGCTATCGCTCGTGCTCAATACCGGGACCCTGTTCGCGCCGTTGACCAAGGCAACGTACCTGTCACGGCCCGATCTGCGCCCTAGCAACCTGATGAGCCATTCGGACGAGCAGGCGCACTGGCAGGGCCTCCGCGCCCGCGACTCCGCCAGCGACGGCTTCATGGGGCGCATGGCCGATCGCATGCCCGGCGGTCGGCTGCCACCGCTGATCTCGCTCAGCGGATCGACGCTGGCGCTGATCGGCAAGACCGCGGTGCCGCTGGTGCTCCCCGCCTCCGGCCTGCCCGGACGCGCGGGCTACAGCGCCCGGGATACCGCGAAGAACCTCGCAACCGCGCTGCTGGCCGACAGCGAGGGCGGTCCGGTCATGGACGGCGTCAAGACGACGCTGCGCGACACGTTCGAACAGGCCGATCTTGCCAACAGCGTATTGTCGGGCGGGAACAGCGTCGCCCGCCATTTTGTCGATGCGAACGGCCGCGCGCTGACCAGCGACATCGCGGCGCAGCTGCTCGGCACCGCCAAGATGATCGAGGCGCGCGGCACGCTCGGCCATAGCCGCCAGACCTTCCTGCTCAGCATGGCGACCTTCGACCATCACGCCAACCAAGTCGCCGGCAGCCCCATTGCGGGCGACCATGCGAACCAGCTGGGCGCCCTGGCGGACGCGATGGCCGCTTTCCACCGCGCGATGAAGGCACTGGGCGTCGGCGCCAACGTCACCACCTTCACGATGAGCGACTTCGGCCGCACCTATGCCAGCAACGCGCAGAACGGCACCGATCATGCCTGGGGCAACAACCACCTCGTGATGGGCGGCGATGTCGCCAAGGGCGGCATCTTCGGCACCTATCCCGATCCGGTGCTGGGCGGCGCCGACGACATCACCAACGAAGGCCGCTTCATCCCCGGGATCGCGCAGGAGGAATATCTCGGCGCCATCGCCCGCTGGCACGGGGTGAGCAATGCCGACCTGCCCTATGTCTTCCCCAACTGGCAGACCTGGTCGACCGCCGGGCGGGGCCCCTTGCCGCTGTTCCGCTAGAGCGCGACGCTCGGCTCGCCGAGGAAGCGGGCGCGGGTGGAGAAGCTGGTGCCGTCGACGGTGATCTCGTTGAACGAGGGCGGCTGGTCGCGGGTACGTTCGGAAAGCGTACCCGCCCCGATCAGCCGCACCGTGCGCTCGCCGACGGGATGCTCGATATCGAACGGGTCGTGGACATGCCCGGTCAGCACCGCATTGGCGCCGGCCTGGGCCAGCGCCTCCAGCGCCCGCCGCCCGCCGCGGGTGCGGGAAGTGGCGCGGGTGCCCGCCTCCACCAGCGGATGGTGCGCGGCAACGAACACCACCCCGCCCGCCGGCACGGCCTCGGCCAGCGCCAGCGACTTCTGCAGCGCATGGCGGCTGACATGGCCCTTCGACCAATTGGTGCGGAACTGGAAGCGCGCGGTGGTCTTGAGTGGTACGATCGACACGCCCCGAATGTCGAGGGGGCGCTCGATCATCCGCTCCAGCGCGCGATAGCGGCGATACGGCATCGCCAGCCGCGCGAACGGATTGAAATAGGGCAGGTCGTGATTGCCTACCTCCACCGTGATCGGCACCGCCAGGCTCTCCAGCCATTCGGCGGCGGCGGCGAACTCCCTGGCGCGCGCGCGCATGGTGAGATCGCCGGTCATGATCACCGCGGCGGGCATCTCGTCGCGTACCCTGGCGTTGAACCAGTCGACCGCCTCGCGATTCTCGCGGCCGAAATGCACGTCGCTGACATGGAAGAAGCGGGTCATGCGGCGGTCGCCTCCGCGCGGGTGGCGATGAACGTCTCCAGGCTGCGCCCGGCGCGGATCGTCGTGCCGGGATCGAGCGTCTCGGGCTCGCCGTCGAACAAGGCGAGTACTGGCTTGCGCTCGGCGAGCGTGAGCTGCTCGGTTCGGCTTTCGGTCACCGCGCGCGCCGCGACCCAGTCGCCGGTCACCCATTCCCAGCCGAGCTGCGCGATGGAGCCCCAATCGCGCGCATCGACCGCGGCGACCTCCAGTCCGTCGAGCGTCGGCGTGACGAACACTGCCTGGTAGCTGTCGCCGAGCGCGCGCGCGCCCTGCACCCGCACGCCCCGGCGGTGGAAGGTGTTCCGCCAGGCGCCGCGCACCGCCGCCGCCAGCCGCCCGAACCGGCCTTTGCGGACCACCTCGCGTGCGCGGAACCAGCTCGCCGCCGGGCCGAGGATCAGGCCGACGAACGCGCGATGCTCACCCGCGACGATATAGGGCAGCGCCACGCGACGGTCGCAGCCATGCGCGGCGTGGATGATCTTGTGCGGATCGGTCTCGTCGTGCAGCGCCTTGGCCAGCAGGTTCATCGTCCCGCCGGGCAGGATCAGGAAGGCGCCTTCCCACGTGGCCAGCGCGCGCAGCGCCGCGTTGATCGTGCCGTCGCCGGCGAACAGCACTACCGTATCCACCCCCGCCGCATCGAGCGCAGCGCCCTCCGGCAGGGCGTCCTGCGGGAAATCGGTACGGCCGGCGAGCCTCAGCCCGCGTTCCTCGAACACCGCCTCCATCGCGTCGCACTTGGCCTGCGAGGTGGTGCCGGAATTGGGATTGGTAATGAACCAGAGCGTCTGCATGGCCCTCGTAACGCCCGAGAACCGATTTCGTGGCGTCGCTCAGTGGCCGGTGAAATGCGCCTCGCGCTTTTCGAGGAATGCGGCAATCGCCTCGCGGCAATCGTCGGTCCTGGCGGCGATGCTCTGGTGATCGGCCTCGATCTCCATCGTCTCGGCCAGCGTGCCCGAGAGCGCCACGCTCACCTGCTTGCGGATCAGCCCCAGCGCGACGGTGGGCATCCCCGCCAGCTTCGCCGCCAGCCCGTGCGACACCTGCATCAGCCCGCCATCTTCCACCACCCGCGTGACGAGGCCGTTGGCCAGCGCCTCCTCGGCCAGCATCCGCTCGCCGAGCAGCGCCATCTCGAGCAGCCGCGCCCGGCCCGCCGCCTTGCCGATCAGCCAGGTCGCGCCGGCATCGGGCACCAGCCCGATATTGGCGAAGGCGAGCAGCAGATAGGCCGATTGCGCCATCACCACGATGTCGGCGGCGAGCGCGATCGAGGCCCCTGCCCCGGCCGCCGCGCCGTTGACCGCGGCGACGATCGGGATCGGCAGCTCGGCCATCGTCGCGATCACCGGATTATAGTGCCGCCGCAGCGCCTCGCCCGAATCGCGCATGCCGACGCTGGCGGTGAGGTCCGCGCCCGCGCAGAACGCCCGACCCTCGCCGGTGAGCAGCACCGCCCGCGCCCCGTCCTCCGCCGCGCGCCGTAGCGTCGCCGCGAGCAGGTCGAGCATGTCGGGGGTGAGCGCGTTGAGCCGGTCGGGGCGGTTCAGCTGCACCACCGCGACATGGCCTTCCATCGCAAGCAGCACCGGCGCGTCGGACATCCTCACTTCTCCTTCTGGTTGGAAGAAGGGATGCCCGCGCGCGCTGGCTCGCGCAACTCAAAGCTCCTTGAGCACCGTCGCCGGATCGGCGAGCACCGCAGGATCGACCATCATCCGCTCGGCGACCAGCCGCTTGCCCTGCACATAGTCCCGCATGGCGTTGACGCAGTCGAGCGCGATCACCCGCCCCTGCTTGAGGTAGATCACCGAGAAGCTGCGCGCCGACAGGTCGCCGCGCAGCACCGTCGCGTCGTGCCCGATCGACAGGCCGACGGTCTGCAGCTTGAGGTCGTACTGGTTCGACCAGAACCACGGCACCGCATCATAATGCGCCGCCTGCCCCGTGAGCAGCTTGGCGACCATGTTCGCCTGGTCGTTGGCATTCTGCACCGATTCCAGCCGAATCTCGGCGCCGTCGGCATAGGCATTCACATGCAGCGCGCAGTCGCCGATCGCATAGACGTCCGGCAGGCTGGTGCGGCACTGCGCGTCGACCCGCACGCCATTGCCGCCCGCCGCGCCCGCGTCGAGCAGCGGCGCGACTTCGGGGACGATGCCGATGCCGACGATCACCATGTCGGCCGGCAGCACCTCGCCCCCCGACAGCCGCACGCCGCAGACGCGCCCGTCTTGTTCCTCCAGGCATTCCACCAACGCGCCGGTACGGATCTCGACGCCGTGTGCGCGGTGCTCGGCTTCGTAGAAGCGCGACAGCGGTTCGCCGGCGACGCGGGCGAGCACCCGGTCCATCGCCTCCAGCACCACGACCTGCTTGTCGGCCTTGATCAGCGCGGCGGCCGCCTCCAGACCGATATAGCCGCCGCCGATCACGACGATGCGCTGGGTCGTCGGCAGCTCGGCGAGCAGCTGGTCGACATCACGCCGCGTGCGGATCGCGTGGACGCCGGCGAGATCATGCCCGCTGCACGCCAGCCGCCGCGCGCTGCCGCCCGCCGACCAGACCAGCGCGCCATAGCCGATCGTCGCGCCCGCCGCATCGGTGACGGTCTTCGCCGCGGGATCGACCGCGACGACACGCCGGCCGGCGAGCATGGTCACCGCCCGCTCTTCCCAGAAAGCCGGCGCGCGGATCAGGATGCGCTCGAAGCTCTTCTCGCCCTTCAGATAATCCTTGGAAAGCGGCGGGCGCTCATAGGGAAGCTCGGGATCCTCGCCGATCACCGCGAGCGTGCCGGCAAACCCCGCCTGCCGGAGCGCCACCGCGCACTGCGCCCCGCCATGGCCGCTGCCGACGATCAGAATATCGAACCTGTCCAACCTGTCCTCCCCACACGACCCAGCCCTGTTCTCCCGCCAACCCTATCAAGGCGCCAACGGTCGCGCGAAGATCTATCGCCCGCGAACCGTCGCGCCAATCATTCCGCACCGTGCGTCGCCGCGACATGTAAATTTTTTCGTTACGTAATGTTCGCGTCACAAGTCTTGCGCACCTGCGCCCGGCAGGGAGGAACGGGGTTTGGCCACAGCGACATCAGATCTTCGGGCGGCCCAGCCACAGGGCTGATTCCGCATCGGCGCAGCAGCAACAGCGCGCGCCGCTGCTTCATCGGCAACACTGATTCAACGGGCGCGGCACCGCGCGCAATCGACGGATCGCGTGCCGGCACCCGCGCGTCCACGACATCCAAAGGGGGAACCATGTACCAGAACGTCACCAACTGGCGCCGCAACGCCGGCCTGCTCGCCGGCGCCGCCATCGCCGCACTGCTCGCCATGCCTGCCGCCGCGCAGACCAGCGACGCCGCCGACGCCGGCCAGGCCGAGGCGGGCGAGGAAATCGTCGTCTCCGGCTATCGCCGCAGCCTGCAGGAAGCAATCGAGCTCAAGCGCGAGAATGTCGGCTTCTCCGATTCGATCGTCGCCACCGACATCGCCGACTTCCCCGACCAGAACCTGTCCGAAGCGCTGCAGCGCGTGCCGGGCGTGACGATCGAACGCAACAAGGGCCTGGGCACGCGCGTCAACGTCCGCGGCCTGCCCAGCGAATTCACCTTCGTCTCGATCAACAAGCTGGCCACCGCCTCGGGCTCGGGCGGCCGCGACGTCGAGTTCGACATCTTCGCCTCGGAGCTGATCCAATCGGTGACGGTCCAGAAGTCGCCGCGCGCCTCGGACGAGGAAGGTGGCATCGCCGGCTCGGTCGCGATCCGCACCGCGCGGCCCTTCGACACGCCGGGTTTCCGGCTCGTCGGCAGCGCCGAGGGTGCGTACAACTCGATTTCGGAGAAGATCGACCCCAATTTCTCGGTGCTCGCCAGCAACACCTTCGGCGATTTCGGCGTGCTCGTCTCGGTCGCGCGGCAGAAGCGCAGCAACCGCACTGACAGCAACTCCGGCATCAACTTCCGCCCGATCTCCCGCTGGACCGACCGCGCCGGCACCAACCGCAACCAGGCGATCGCGGTCCTCGCGCGCGACGCCGGCGTCACCTATTCGGATGCCGACAAGAACAAGATCGTGTTCCTCGACAAGGTCGGCGACCGCGTCTATTTCAACGACCAGGACCGCCTCGGCGTCTCGGGCGCGGTGCAGTACAAGCCGAGCGACAAATTCTCGCTCAGCTTCGACGCCTTCGTCGGCTCCTACGACACGGTCGAGGACGAATATGACGCCGCTGGCTATTCGGCTTCGAGCAACTCGACGCTCGAGCGGATCTACGATGCCGACAAGACCACGCTGTCGCAGTCGGGCATCGTCGTGCTGCGCGACGTCGCCTACACCAACACCCAGCACGAATTCCTCAGCAAGCAGTATCGCAACGACATCGACTATCGCCAGTTCGGCGGCGAGCTGAACTGGGAAACCGGCCAGTGGCAGATCAACGTGCTCGGCGGCTATTCGGGCGCCAAGAAGACCCGCGACTATGCCAATCTGAAGCATGTCGCCTATGCGCCCTCGCGTACCCGCTACACGGCGACCGGCGGCGAGACGATCAAGAGCGACAACCCAAAGTCGATCGACATGTACAACGCGCCGTCTGCCTATCTGTTCGAGGCGTATGAAACCACGCTGGAGCGGATCAAGGACGACAAGTACGCAGCGCAGGCCGACGTCACCTATCTCGCCGATTTCGGCGGGTTCGAGGCGCTGAAGCGCGTCAATTTCGGCGCGCGCTACACCAACAAGACCAACGAGCGCGAATATGGCGAGGAGAAGATCCAGGGCCCGACGCGCGGCAGCACCGCCTATGTCAACAAGCGCACGTTGGCCGACAGCCCGCTGGAGAACGTGATCGCCATCGCCGGCGGCAAGCCCTATCAGGCGCGGGACCTGAGCTGGTCGCAGATCTCGAACGACTATGCGCGCAGCTTCTTCCGCCCGCAGGGCTTCGTCACGCCGTTCGATCCGGGCCAATATTACAAGGTGCGCGAGACGACCTGGGCCGGCTATGGCATGGTCGATTTCGAATTCGACGTCGCCGTGCCGGTGTTCGTCAATCTCGGCGCGCGCTACGTCCGCACGACGGTGACGTCCGAAGGCTTCCACCAGGTGCAGAAGCCCAACGGCCAGACCGGCCTCACCGATGCGCCGGTCTCCAGCGAGGGCCGCTACAGCAAGCTGCTGCCGGCGCTGAACGCCCGTGCCGAGCTGACCAACAGCCTCTATCTGCGCGCCGCCGCCTCGCAGACGCTGATCCGCCCGGCGCTGACCAACCTCGCCTACAAGCGCACCGCGAGCTTCAACGATTTCCGCTATTCGGACGGCAATCCGAACCTGAAGCCGACCTACGCCGATCAGTGGGAAATCGGCGTCGAGAAATATGTCGGCGACGGCGGCATCCTCGCCGCGTCCTATTTCTGGAAGAAGATCAAGGGCGTGGTGGTCAACAAGCTGACCGGCACGGTGCCGAACGTCACCAAGTACAATGCCAATGGCACGATCGACGGCGTCTATGAATTCGACGTCTACCAGCCGGTCAACGCCGAAGGCTCGTACAAGGTGAGCGGCGTCGAATTGAATGCGGTGGTGCCGTTCGGCATGCTGGTCGGCTGGCTCGACGGCTTCGGCGTCAACGCCAACTATACCTTCCTCGACAGCTCACTGACCGGCCAGTCGGACCTCAAGATCCCGACCGCGCCGATCGGCCTATCGGACAACACCTACAATGCCACGCTGTTCTACGACAAGGGGCCTTTCTCGATCCGCGGCTCGTACAACTGGAAGGGCGCCTATGTGGAGCGGATCGAACGCAACTTCTATCCGGTCTATCGCTCGGCCTATGGCCAGTTCGACGTCGCCGCGAGCTACCAGGTGACCAGGAACTTCCGCGTCGAGCTGCAGGGCATCAACGTCGGCAACGCCAAGACCAAGGGCTATACGATGGATCCGTCGTTCCCGGCGACCTACGAACTGTCCGGCAGCCGCATCAGCCTGGGCGGCCGCGTCCAGTTCTGATCCCGGCCCCGCCCCCTTGCTGCGGCGAGGGGGCGGGATCGTCGCGCGGCGAGGGGCATGTAGGGCATTGCCAGCGACGCGCGGCGCCGCTATTTCGACTTCCACAGGCCGCCGGTTTGCAAAACGCTTTGCACACCATCCAGCGGCAGTGGCAAAAAGTTGAGCCAGCTCAACGGATTGCGGGTGTAGCTCAATGGTAGAGCAGAAGCTTCCCAAGCTTACGACGAGGGTTCGATTCCCTTCACCCGCTCACCCTACAACCTACGTGCGGCTCTAGCGGTCGCTGAAAGCGGTCAGCGCGACCGTCAGATAGGAAGCGATCGAGGGAACAGTTCGCGGAGCCGATCGGCCCGCAAGCTGCTGATGATCACTTCGTTCGCCTCGACGGCCCCGCCGCCCACACCATATTGCAGCGAAACCTGAACCATCGCGAATCGCGCGAAGGTGGCCCGGACCTCGGGACGGTCGTTGAGGCTGAGCAGGAACTTCCCCGACAGCCCCTCCAGCACGTCAGCCATGCGCTCAAACTGCGGTCGGTCGAAGAGCGCCGCACCATAGTCCGACTCGCAGCCATAGTATGGCGGGTCGAGGTAGAAGAGCGTTCCTTCGCGATCGTAGCGCGGCAGGAAATCCTGCCATGGGAGTCGCTCGATCACGACGCCGGACAGGCGTTCGTGGATCTCCTCGAGGACGGGCGCCAGGCGCACCACGTTGAACGCCGCCGGCGCCATCGGGTCGACGCCGAATGACCGGCCGCTGACTTTTCCGCCGAATGATAGACGCTGCAGGTAGAGGAACCGCGCCGCCCGCTCGAGGTCAGTCTGGGTGGACGGATCAACTTTCAGCAGCCGCTCGAAGCCCGCGCGCGTGGTCAGCTGGAATTTGAGCATGTCGAGGAACGCGACGTAATGTCGCTGCAGGATCCGGAAGAAGGTAGCCACATCTTCCGACCAATCATTCACGACCTCGACCTGAGGCTTGCGGCCGCGCCGAAGGAAAACGCCGCCCATGCCCATGAACGGCTCGGCGTACGTGGTGTGAGGAATGCGATCTATGGCGGTGGTGATCGCTCGCGCCAACCGCCGCTTGCCGCCGATGTAGCTCGCGGCCGGGCTGATCGGCCGCACGAAATCATTGAATAGAAGACTCGACTCCATTGTTGGTTCTCATCAAAGGGACCCCGCCCGTGGCCCGGGTGCGGGGCGGCCAGTCTTGGCCAGGCTGCCGTGACGAGTTGGCGCTCGTCGGTTGCCGTGTTCCTGCACGGCACCCCCGCTCGGCCTTCGCCGGCGACGGTGTCTCTGAATATCTCGGTTCTCATGCCCGTCCGGAGCGCCGCTAGACGGATGGGGGCGATCACCCTATCCTTGAAGCAGGGAGGGCCAAATGGACGGGGTTACATTCCTAGTTTTCGCGTTCTTCGGAGCCCTGATCTTCGGGGGCGCCTCTGCTTTGATCGGCAGCGCGCGCGGCATCGACGGTCTCGTGTGCTTCTTTCTCGGCCTGTTTTTTGGACCGATTGGGTTGGTAGTGGCCGCTATTCTGCCGCCGCCGGCTGTGGCGCAGACGCCGACCGCAGGACCCGTCCCAGAACAAGAACTACCGTCGACCGAGCATGCCTCGCCGAAACGAGACGACGTTCCCGACGCGCTTAGCAAGCTGGCGGATCTCCGCGATCGGGGAGCGCTCACCGATGAAGAATTCGCCTCTGCCAAGGCCTCTCTGCTCAAACAGCTGTAAGCGAGCCTCGCTCCGGCTCCGCGCCTTGCCGGACCCTTCTATTGCCCGGACCGGAGGGCTGCCGCCCTCGCCATATCCGGAGTGAGCCCAGTCCACTCCGGCAGGTCAGGTAGCTTCACGCCGCGGCCCAGGCCCATGACGTTTCCCCAACTCCATCGACAAATCAGCTTCGGCCGCTGACCGCAGGCCTTGCAGCGCAGCCGCCCCTCGACGTCATCCAGGGTAGCATCGGCTCCGAACCGGCTCACCAGCTGCTCAGGACTGTACTGGACGATGCGCATGCAGCGGCAGCTGGTGGTGATGTTGATGTCGGTTCCGAGCAGGGCGGCGATGGGACGCATGCGCGGAACATGCCGGGAACACGGGCGCGAGTCGAGCGACTATGGCCCAGGCGCTCCGCCGATATAGTTGCCCGCCGGCAGCGCGTTGACCGTGCTGTTGACGTAGAAGACCGGTGCCACGTTGCCCTCGACCACCGCGCCAGGATCGTTGATCCGGATCCACGGCGTCACGCCGGGGCACGCGTCGATGCGATTGTACCGCACGATCGTTCCGCGGGCTTGGGTTACATAGAGCGCGATCGCCTGCCAATTGACGCACTTGAACAGGTTGCCGGTGATCTCGATGTTCGTGTAGTCGCCGCGCTGCATCTCGTCCCCGAACCAGATGCCTTGCGGGTACACATAGTCCGCGCCAGGCTGCGCATCGCCGATAAACTGGTTCGCGATGATGCGGATGTTCTTACACGCGGCCGCCATCCCCGTCGTCCAGCACTGGATACCGTCGGGGTGGTAGGAGCCGATCGTTCGGAACTTCGAGAACTTGTTCCACGCAATCAGCGCCCCGTCGACGCCCGGGATCTCGATGGCGTCGATCCCAATCATGCTGATGTCGTTGTCGCGGATGACGATATTGCGGCTCTGGTTCACCGCGATGCCCACCCCGATCTGGACAATGCGCGAGCCCGAGATCGTGAAGCCGTTGCTCTGTGCGACCATGACGCCCTGCCGATCCGTAGGCGCACCGTCGAGCAGGCCATGGATGTACAGCTTGTCGAGCGTGATCCCCGAGCCGCCGTTCACCCGGACCAGGTAGTCGTAGAGCCGGGTGAACGACGTCACCTCCAGGTTGGAGAAGGTGATGTTCACCGCTCGGTTGAGGACCATCTGCGCGATGACAGCGGGCCGCGTCGGGTCGGCGCTGGTGACGGTCACCGGCTTGTCGAACATCTGGTCGTTGAGCACCAGCGCGCCGTAATTACCAGGGGTAAGCGCGATGGTATCACCGCCCTTCGCCGCCTTGAGCGCAGCGGTGAGCTGCGCAGGCGTCGATGCCTGGACGGTCGCTGCTCCGGCCACCGCAGGGGTGGCCAGAGCGAGGAGGAACGCGAGAAACTTCAGCATGGCATTCTCCTTTAGGAGCGGGTTACGACGTTGCCCGGAAGATGCCGGTGGCGCCCAAGCGCACGGTTGCGCCGATCGTCACCGCCGAGGCGGTCGGGTTCACGAACTTGATGTCGGAGATGATCTGGATCTGCTGGTAGGCCGCGATGTTCTGGTTCTGCGCCACCAGATTGGGATCCTGCTGATCGACGAGCTCGGTCATATCGACCCGCCATGTGCCGGCGGTATCGAGATACGAGTTGACCGCCGCACCGACGCCGTTCGACACGCCAACTCGCGCACGCGACTGGATGCTGCGGGACGAGGTGGTATCCTGCAAAGTCATCACGAGTCCGACTGCCTGCAGGTACTGCGATCCAAGTTCGATCTTTGCCGTCATCATCGCGCGCAGCTTGTCGTTGATCGACAGGAGATTGTTCGAGAGCAGGCTGGTGAGATAGCTGCCCGCGATCAGCTGATACGCCTGAATCGAAACGTTCGAGTTCGCCGCGATCGTGCCGGAGATATCGAGTTTCCAGACGCCGTTGCCGTTCGGGTCCGTTTCGACTCCCTTTTCCGACGCAACGTTGATTCCGGACGAGCCGGATGCTGCTGCCAGAGTCCAACCCTGCGGAATCGTGCTGAGCGCAGGTGCCGTCGCGAGTGTGCCGACCAGCGCGCCGTTACCGCCCGCAGTCATCGTCGGATTGCTGTTGATGAACGGCTGGGCATTGGCCGGGGTGGTCAGCCCGTTTGCCGTCGGGAAAGTCACCAGGTTCGGCAGAGCGTTCCAGTACGTCAGGCCCCACGCCGCCTTCAGCCGGTCGACAAACACCTGCATGTGCCGCATCGCGCCGTAAGGGGTCATGTGCAGGCCATCGCGAAGGTAGCCGCGCTTGTTGTTGTAAACAGGCGGCGCGGGCGTATCCGCAAACTCGTCCCACGAGTTGACGACGATAACGTTGGGCCGCGACTTGGCATCGCCGCTCGCATAGTCGTACTTCAGGATCTCGCGGCTCAGCGTGTAGCGATCAGTCGAATCGCCGCCGCCGTTCTGCACCGCACCCGTGTAGTCGATGCCACGCGGCAACTCGTTGCTGAGAACCACAACCTTGCCGGTGCCGATGTTGTTCAGAATGGTGTCGATGTAGCCAAGCTGGTCCGAGACGGTGCCACTCGGCCAGTTGGTTCCGGCCAGGATCGCGACGATGCCCGCCGGGTGGTTCTTGGCGTAGTCGGCACCCTTATTGCTCGCGTAGTTGCTGGAGCCGCCCGGGCGATCCCAGCGACCCGTCGTCGGATTGCCAAGTGCGTCGAGGCGGGGGACCGCTGCCATCTGCTGGAGCGTCGAGGCCGAGATACCGAAGTTCGGATATTGGCCCAGGCGCAGCTTGCCGCCGGAAACGCAGTGAAGCCAGCCGGCATAGCCAATGTTCTGAGTGCCGAAGCTGTAGCCGTTCGTCTGAGACGCGTTCGACCCGACGCCGTCTTCCGTGCGGCTGTCGCCGAAGAAGATCACGTCCCTGTTGGCCGGGATCGGGGCACTTGGCGTCGGTGTCGGCGTGGGTGTCGGCGTGGGGGTTGGAGTGGGCGTTGGCGTTGGCGTTGGAGTTGGAGAAACGGTGCCGGCAGAGAGATCCATGATCGCGACGGATTGCGGCGCATCATCTTCGCAGAGGAAGTCCCGGGAGGTTCCCTGCCCGATCGGCCAATAGGCGGTGCCGGCCGCATTCGGCGTAGCGCCGAAGGCGACGCGGACGGCGCCGTCCGCTGCGTAGACCGTCCAGATATCGCCTCGCTTGGCCTGGATACCGGCCACGATGGCACTTGCACTCGTGCTGGCCGCCTGAACCGTCTTGGTGGGAATAGCGCCGAGCACCTGCAGCGTGTCGCCCGTCACTGCGGCGCGGCCGGCCACCCGGCCGACCGAGATATGTACTGTTGCCATGAGAACTCCTGTTGATTGAAAGTCAGTGCGGCTGCGACCGCCGCTCAGCGCGGGTCGGGGGCGTCCTCCGGCTCTGCATGGTTCGCCGCTACTCGCGCCCAGAAGGCCTGCCAGCCGAGGGCGACGGCGGTGTTGCGCTCGGCTTCCGCGAGGAGGGTAAGAACTTCGTCACACGAAGCGGCGAAGTGAGCGCGGCAGGTGGCGTCGGGATCTGCGGCGATTGCCGGCGCTCCGCCACTACCTTGATCGGCTCGGGCGGCGGCGAGCTCGCGCATGCGCTGAGCAGCGAGAGCGCGAGAAGCGGCAAGCTCCGCCTGGACACTATCGAATTTCGCGAGAACATCGGTGGATACCTCCTGGGTGGCGCGCGCGTCGGCGCGCTCGACGTTGATGACGTGGGCGGCGTCTGCGGCCTTGGCGTCGGCACTGGCCTTCCGCGCCTGGTCGACCGCGGCACCGAGGATCCGGATCTGCGCGATCGCGTCCTTGGTGGAGAGGTCACGCGGCTGGCCTGCCTTGTCCGTCGCATGCGCCGCGATCGCGGTGGTGGAGAGCAGCGCGCCGACCTTGTGCGAGAGGTCGCCGATCACGGCGAGCGCGATTGCCAGCGCCAGGGCGAGCCCCAGCGACACGTATTTCAGCGGGTTCATGGACTGCTCCTGAGATCAGGCTGCGCGCGCAGCGCGGCGCTTGGCGTATGCGGCGGCGAGGCGGGTGTCGTAGGCGTTCAGCGCGAAGGCGGTGCCGTTGTAGCCGGCGGCGAACTTCGCCCAGTCCCGGGCGCGAAGTGCCGCCGCAAGGCCCCTGCCCTCGACGAACTTGAGGAAGGCGGCCAGCTGGTCGGCTTCGGTTTGCGACTGCTGCAGCGCGAACGCCCAGGGTGAGATCGCACCGCAGATCTCGTAATTCTCGCCGAGGATCTGAAAGCCGCCATAGCTGGCCGATGCGAACCCAGCATCGACGTCGAGCGAGACCGCCTCGAGCAGCTGCTGCCACCGGCCGATCTGGCTGCCGGGGTACAGCTTCCGGTTCCAGGTGCGCGACGAGATCGTCGGGTGGCTGGCGTCGAAACGGTGGCCAGTCGCACGGCTGAACCGATGCGGCTCGAACAGGATCGTCGGGCGGCCGTCGATAAACGGCGTCCCGCTTGCCTCCACGTCCCATACCGCCCAGACCGTCGCCGGATCGACCTTCAGTTGGTCGGCAACGTCCTCGATATCGTGTTCGTCCAGCTCATAGTCCGGGCCATCCTTCAGCGCGGCAAGGATCGCCTCGCGATCGGCGGCGCCGAACGGCATGCCCTCGGCCGCCGGCTGATAGCCTAGTGCCACCAGCCGACGCCGCAGCGTCGTCATGTCCATGGAAATTCTCCGAGGTTGGAGGAGGTCAGCCGTCCAGCTTGGGCGCCTGGGGGTGCGGCTTCAGGGCCGCATATTCCGGGTGCAGGCGCCCCTCGCGCGCCGCTTCCTTGATCGCGGCAGCGGCCAGTTCTGCCTGAGTGGTGTTGCGCGCCGCCCCGACGATACTCTCGGCGACCGCCGCTGCCTCCGCGTCGACACGCTGCAGGAACCGATCGGTGAGCAGCTTGACCAGGCGGTCGGCGCCCACCGTCGAGAAGGCGGAGAACAGCGCCGCCGCCTCCGCTTCGACCCCGGCGCGCGTCGCCATCCAGTAGGCGATCAGCGCCACCAGCGGCAGCAGCAGCAAGTCGGCGAAGACCAGCCGCGCCTTCACCTGCACCCCGCGCTTCAGCAGCATCGCATATTTCGCCGCGAACCCGAACGTGATCCCGATCAGGATCCAGCCGTACTTCGCCAGCACCGTTTCAAATACCGGCGTCATCGGCATTGCCCCTTTGATTGAGTTCATGCGGCCACCCCCGGCCAGCCGCTGACGAAATTGATCGCGGAAACCGCATCGACCGTGTCGGCCGCGTCGATCTCCGCCCGAAGCGCCTGCGCGCGTTCCCAGCACGCGGCGATGTGCTCGCCCACGGCCATGCCCAGCGCGATCATGGCGGACGCGTCGTGGGTGACCGGCTGATTGTCGGCCATGACCCAATCGACGGAATAAGGTTGGCCCGCGGCCTGCGCGATCTGCGCCATCTGCACGGCGCCGGCGATGAGGATTCGGCTCCGCTCGTCGCTGTCGACACGGCCTAGAGCGGTTTCGCACCCGCCGCTTGCGCACTTGTCGCGCTCTGCCTTTACGGACACCCAGGCTCTAGCGCGCGCCGTGTCGAGGTCCCCCGCTGCCGGGTCGACGACGGTTGCGCCTGCGAACGGCGCACCCGGCAGCGACAGAATCCGCTCGACGTCGTCCAGCGTCGAGATCTTGAGCTCCCGCGGGATGACATAGGTGTCCTGCCAAGACGTCAGCAGCATGTCCTCGAGGTGGTAGCTGTTCACCACCGCATGGGTGGCATCTTGGTGGACCTCGAACCGCGCCGCCTGGTGGAAGCGCGCCTGCGCTCCGTTGGGCATGAGTTTTTCCAGAATAAACATAGCGATTCCTTCAGGATCAGAGCCGAGGGCCGCCTTCAGCAGGCGTTGACGACACGCACCGGAGCGCCCTGCGCCTGGGCGAGGAGTTGGCCCGGCTGCAGCACCACAACTCGGGCGGGAATGCCCTTGGCCCGCATGTCGGCAGCGATCCGGCGGGCGGTCGCCTCGTTCTCCTCCCGCTTCTTCAGCGCGAGGCGATAGATGCCGCACTCGGCGCGATTGTCGGCAATTACGAGGACCGGCCGCACCTGCGCGACGACGGTGGTGGACGGCGTCAGGGCAAGCGAAAGCGCTGCCAGAATTGGCAGGGAGATGTTTTTCATGGTGAACCTCTTCAGTAGGAAGTGACGTCCAAAATCATCACGTTGCGTGGACCGCTGAATTTGCGCTGCGCAGCTTGGCCGGCGTTCGTGATGTAGCCGGCCGACTGATCGACGATCTGCAGGGAGACCGTCAGCTGCCCGCCGGACGCCTGCACAGCGTCCATCAGGTATTTGTACCGGTAGCGATCCGGCTGCCCGTCAGGCGCGCCGATACTGTCGTATCGGGTGTATCCGGACCGGCCGCCGAAGGCCGCCGCATAGCGGCGACCGGCCGGAATCGACGTCGACGACGGGCCAAGACTCCCCTCGCCGATCGGCTGCTGCAGATAGTCGGACGCGATCGCCGGCTTCGCCTGCAGTTGCCAGAACGGGACGCCGTTCTCGTCCATCAATTCGAAGACGGCCCCACTTGCCGGTTGAGGCGTAAGCGCATCGAAGGCGAACCAGGTGATCGACGAGCTTCCATTTACGAAGAAGTGAAAGCTCGAGGTCGAGCCGTTCCGCTCGACATAGTGCGGCGCCCACATGACCCCGTCGTTGGGCACGAATGCCAGAAAGGATTGCGTCGTCAGGCCTCCGATATCCAGCCTTGTAGCGGTCCAACCGGGAGTATTGCTCGACCCCGGGTTGGTACCGCTCGAATGCACACCCCGCGCAGCGAGCACCGGCATCTTCGCGTAGATCGCGAACTGCAGGCGGTTCGCTGCCGTGAAGAACTCCAGCATCGCTTCGGCCATGTCAGCGGATCCCGTACAGAAAGGTGCCGTTGAAGTTGCTGCCGTTGACGATCAGCTGGTTGCCGGAGAGCGTCATCACAGGCTCACCGAAGGGTGGATTCTCCACGTTGTAGACACCGGCGGGGATGTAGAAGGCCCACGGAATGCCCTTCAGGAACCGATCATCGGTGATGGTGAAGGCACTCGTCCTGCCGACCTCGGTCCCCAATTGGCTGACCGTCGCGGTGTAGATGCTGGCGATCGAATTGCCGTTCTCGTCCCAGAGCTCGAGCCCCTCCATCACACCACCGCCCAGCGACCGCGCAAGACGTTGTTCGACCCGTACAGGAGGATGGCGTTATCGCGCACCTCCACCCGGGCGCCGCTGCCGGCAGTACGAAGCACGCCGATCCGCGCGGTGATCGCCGACAGCTCGGTCACCGCGAGGCGGGCAGCATCGATCGAGCCGATCTGCATGTGATTGCCGACGAGAGTGTTGAAAGCGACTTTGTCGCCGACGATCGAGCGAGCGACGACATTTTCGGCCATGAAGAAACCATAGGGTGGCACGCTGTACGGGAGCATCTCCGTCGCGTTCTCCGTGGTCTCGGCGAACATCGGTCGCATACCGAACAGACGGCTGGAATTGGCAGGGTTCGGGGCAGTGTGCGCCTTCCGGAACACCAGCATAGCCTGCCGCCCACCGGGCGGCGACTTCCCGCGATTGTAGATGCGCTTGTAGCCGTCGAGCGTAGTGTGACCCGACACCTCGTCGGGCTCCAGAAGGGCGTAGGAGTTCGCCACGGGATCGCCGGTGGGAGTCTCCGAGAGAGCGTTTCCGTCTCCATCGAACCAGACGATCAGAACAGCAGCACGGCAGCCGTAGGTGCACGCCCAGAGACTGAACTCGTAGGTCTTGCCCTCCTCGATAGGCCACATCTCGTCCAGATCGCCGTTCTGGTTCTTCATCCTGGCCATGCGGATGTCCGAGAAGCCCGCGCCACCCGTCTGGGTGTTGGGCTGGTAGATCATGAACGTGGAGCCGTCCGGAAGCGAGTAGAAGGGTCCGGGGTCATAGCCGAAGTTCAACGACTGGAGCACGCCCTGCCCGCCGGTCGTGACATTGCCGGTGGTCACGTCGTAATACTGCACACCGTCAGGATTGTAGGCAAAGCGCATGTAGTTGCGCGGGTTCGTGCCGGGCACCGCCCCGATCAGCTGGTTGCCGCCGACGCCGATTCCGAGCTGCGACGAGGCCACCGTGCCGACCAGGTCGGCCGCGGGTACCGAACTGCTCCAATGCCCATTGTGGAAGCGCCAGAGCTTGCCGTCGGCCCTGCTCTGCACCTGGCGGCCCTCGAAGTTATACGGGTCATCGTCCGAAGGCACGGTATCGAGGATCTCGTACCCCCCGATCAGCTTCGCCACGGAAACGACGTCACTCAGCGTCTGCCCGCCGACAGTCGCGCTGATGGTGAGCGAAGCGTCGTCCGACGCCATGTCGGTCACTTGGTACCAGCCCTTGGGCTTGCCGGCGACCGGGTTGCCGAAGCCGGTGTTGATCGTCGCCGTACAGCCGACCGCGCTGAGCGAAAGCACCACCCCCGAGGTGATGTCGGTATTGCCGGAACGGACGGTCGCCTGCCCGTTCGCGCTATCGTATCCACGGACTGCCCCGTCCGCATAGGCCCGCAACTGGATCGAATGCTTGGTCAGCACCAAGACGTTCGCCGGCGCGCCGTCGGAACCGGCGCCTGCCCTGGCCTTCGCGATCCTGTAGACGCGATCGATCATGACGCCGCCATAGGATGCGCGCAGCGTGGCGGATCCTGTGTCCGCCGACATCCCGCTGACCGTGTAGACGCCGCTAGCCGCATCGATCGCGATCGCGACGCCGTTGGTCGACAGGACCGAATAGGCCGTGCCCGCCCCAGTCGACACATCGCTGAGGCCGACGAACACCTTGAAGGCGCCGCCTGCATCGGTGAAGCTGCTGACCTCACCAGCACTGTCCGCAGCGAGGACGACGCTCTCGCTCGTCAGATAGCCGGTGATCGAGGCGGCGCGCTGTAGCGCGACCTGCAGCATCGCCAGGGCGTAGCGAAGGTCGTTGATCTTGCCGTCGAAAACCTCGCGGTTGACGAAGGTGGTGTTGCCGGTGTCGTTCCATGCCGGCGACAGCGTCGCAAGATAGTCGGCCCAGGCGTTGTAGGCGTCGTCCGCCACGCTGCGCGCTTCGGCCACAGCGGGGACGCCGGACAGCTGGGCGGCCTGTGTGTCGAGCAGGCCGAAGGCATTGGCGAGCTCCCCCTGCAGCGGCACGAGCTTGGTGATCTTCTCGTTGGGGGTGAGCACGCCATCGTCCGACAGCGCTGCGATCTGGCTCAGCGCCTGATCGGCGACCGCGGACGCGCTCACAATAAGCTCGCCGAGATCGTTGATGTCCCGCACGATCGGCAACAGTGCATTGCTGTAGGTCGTGGGATCGGCGCCCTGCACCGCAGGCGCATCGCTGGCATCCCAGAGGTAGATGTCGGGATGCTCCTCCCGAAGCGTCATCGGCACCGTGCCGTCGACCTGGATCGTCATCGAGACAACCCGGAACAGCTTGTTCACCCACCCGAGCGCCGGGAAGGTAAACGGCACCACGTCGCCCTTGCGATAGCGCCAGGCGGTTGCCTGGAACACCGCCTCGAACATGCCGCCGTACAGCGCCCGTTGCAGTCGCTGCTTCACCAGCCGCTGGGCCTGGCTCGGCGATTGCACCATCGTCAGGTTGACCGTCTCCACCCGATCGATGCCGTCTGGGCTGTCGATCCGCACCTCGGGATAGTCGACCTGCTGGTATAGCGACGTGGTCGACGGATCGGTGTAGCTACCCCGGATGATATTGAAGCTGTCGGTCAGCGGCGGCGTCTGCGTCCATTTGAACGAATCCAGCACGTCCGCAGCGGTGAGCCCGATCTGGGGCGATCCCAGATCGTTGTGCAGCACCGTGATCCGCAGCTTGCCGTCGACGTCGTCCAGGTCGGCATTCATCGCCGCCTTCAGGTTGTCGAGCACCAGCGATGGATCGTCGGCCTCGCTGAAGATGCCGTCGCTGCGGTACCGGGGCTCGGTGCCGCCGGCCGCGCGGGCGACCTGCTCGTCGCAGAGATTCGCGGCGGTGATGAAGCTGTCGAGATCGATGCGCTCGGGAGGGATGCCCTTGCCCACCGCCAGCTTCCACTGCCCCGTTACCGGGTTCTGGATGCGCCAGCCGAGGAGATACCAGAGCAGCTGCAGCGCGGGGTTGCGCGCCGCGTCATCGCTCCACACCCAGGTCGACTGATCGCCCGCGCGCTGGGGACCGACACCGCCGGCGGTGCTGTCCAATCGCGGATCGTAGACCAGCGCCGCCTTGCCGATCACCGTCACTCGGGTGGGAATCGACTGCGCGAAGGGGCTGTCGCTGTTCTTCCCGTTTCCGGTGAGCTTGTAGCGAAGGTGCAGGTACGCGAGGCCCGTGAACCGCCGCGAAGAACCCATGCGGCTCGAGATGTTGATGGCGTTCGCCGCCGACCCCTCGAGAACCGGCGTCACGGTTAAATAGCCGGAGAATTCCCCCTGCGCGCCGCCGGACGCTGCCCAGGCGAGCTTGTCGTCGAACCAGATCTGCTCGACCGCCTGCACCTTGTGGCTGGCAATGACGAGGAAGCGGTGCAGGACGGTCTGGTTCTCGGTATATTCCTGGTCGCGCACCTCGGTTGCCATCGCGGTGTGGCCGAACACCAGGTGCCGCGCTGCGCGCAGGTTGATCGAGGCGAACAGCCGGTCTGACGCGGCCTGGCTGGATGTCGGCGCCTTCGGCTTCGGAGCGAGGAGCGAGCTGCCGATCGCAAGGCCGGCGGAGATCAGCGTCAAGGTCGAAGCTCCGACGCCCAAGGCTCCGGTGACGGCTGCCGCCAAACCTGCCCCGAGGCCGCCGCTGGCCACAATCGCTACAACCCCGACGATCGCACCCGCGATTTTGAGAACCTTGCTCATCGGATGGCCCAGGCCTTCGTCCATTCGCGCCGAGGCACCCGCACGAGGCCTTCCCGCTCCCCCTCCTCACCCACGAACAGCGCCTCGGCGCCGATGCACACGCCCACCGCATCCCCGCGCTGGACGATATCCCCGCGCTGCGCGAATGCGGGGGCGATCGCCGGGAACAGCACGTCGAACTGCGCCTCCACATCGGCGTGGCCCTGCCGGCGGAGCGCCCGCGCCGCGCCACGCGCGGTCTGGTACCGGCCGCGATACGCCGTGGCGTGGTCCTCGCCCGTCAACGCCAGGATCGCATGCGCCGCATGCAGCGCGCAGTCATGGCTGCCCCAGGCCATCGGCCTATCCGCAACGCTCGCCAGATAGTCGGCGAGGCGGGCTTCCCAGTCGAGCAGGCGCGTCATTGAAAGCTGTTCCAATTTCTGCTCCCGCCGAGGTTCGGTCCTCTGTCGACGGCAGGCGTGTTGTTGACGAGCGGGTTGCCGCTGATGCCGTTGGCGATCGCGATCGCCGCCTTTGCCGACAGGTCGCCGGGATCGAAGCTGTCCTGATCGAGATAGGTGCGGTTCGAGGCCTGGCTGAAGGCGACGAGATAGCTTTCGATCGTGAGGTTGATCGTTTGGCTGTCGGCCGACCCGTTGATGTCGAGCGAGACCATGTAGCCGGTGTAGTAATGCTGGATCGCGCCCCGCTGGCTGCCGTTCTCGTCCCGGATCATTCGCCACAGCCGCGCCGGCCTGCCCTGCCAGTTGGCGGGGTTGCCGATCACGGTGAGCAGATCGTCGTCGAGGCCGACGAGGCCGGAAAGCTGCGCCGTGAGGCTGTCCGACCCGCCCGACTTCATCGCCACCGGCCCGATGTCGACGAATGTCGGATTCAGTGCATCGAACACATGGCCGTCGAGATCCGGATCGCCGCTCCCGGTCGGCAGCAGCGACGCCTCTGCCGTACAGGCCCGCAGCGGATCCCCCACGACGTCCAGGTAGACGAAGAAGACGGGCCGGATGACTTGGGCGTTCAGCGCGGCCGAAGCGGCGGCGTCCATGCGGCTCATTTCGCTTCCTTCGTATCGATGGCGAAGCCGTGCTTGATCCTCTCGCTGAATTCCCAGCCATTGGTGTCGTCGGACATTCGCACCAGGGCGTGCGGCCACTGGATTTCCACCGCAGCACCGGCCTGCGGAACCTCACCGAGCTCCGGCGCGAAGGTTGCCGTCGCTCTACCCTGGGCATCCGACACCAGGCTCGCGGTGAGACAGACGAGCCGCTCGTGGCCGCTGGGAAGCGTGACGGTCATCAGGTGGCCCGCCTCGAGCACGGTCTGCGAGGCCGGCAAGCCCTGCAGCGGAACCGTGAGGCCGGCGCTGCCGCCCGCGCGAACCGTCGGATTGCCGACCGCGGTCTGCTGATCGAGACCAACCCGGATACGGAAGGCGTTGCGCTTCCCACGCAGCGCAACGAAGAAGGCACGCCAGGGGCGCGCTTTAGCCTCGTCCGAGATCGAGGCGAAGGTTCCGGACACCAGCCACTCGGCCGCCCCGGGCAACCCGATGATTTTCGAGGTTCCGGTCCATTTGGAGGTATTTTCCTGCGACGGGTCGCGCAGGCGCACTTTCTTGTCGCGCAGCGGAAGCGGCGCCGGCGGGATGATGATCGCCATGTCAGATCTTCCGGCGGCTTAGCTGGGCGACCGTCGCCGAGGACGACGCGTCGATGATCGACGGCGCCGCCTGACGGACTACCTCCACCGACACGTTGGCGGCACGATCGTCGATCCGCGCGTTCAGATCGTCGGTCAGCGCCAGCTCCACCCGCAGCACGCCCATATTGCCCTCGTTCGCCGCCGAAAGCGCACGACGCGTCTCCGGGGCGTTCCCCACCCGGGTTCCCCGCGGGGCGTAGAGGATCTCCGGCCCGTTCTCGCCCGCGAGCATCATCCCGCCCGACCAGTTCTCGGTGCCGACGGCATTGCCGAAGATCGAGAAAAGGGATTTGACGATTCCGAGCCCGGCGCCGACCGCGCCGACACCACTGCCGACGCTTCCGAAGGGATTGCGCGGCTTGGGATCATAGTCATGCTCCCCCGCGACGATCCCCAGGCCGCCAAGCCCCAGTGGATCCCCGCCGACGCCGGAAGCGAAGTCACCCTTCCCGCCGAACAGGCGGCCGAATACGCCGCTCGCGGTGGGCAGATTCTCGCCGAATAGGGCATTCTTCAGCGGGTTGATCGCAGCCAGGCGGATGAAATCGTTGATCAGATCCTGGATGATCTTGCGGCCGAAATCGCCCCAGTCCTTCCAATTGTCGGTGTTGAGCACATCGTCGATGAAACGGCCGCCGGTCTGTCGGATCTCGTCCCAGATCCCGCGCTGGCGGTCGAGCTCGCGATTGATCTGGTCGAGCGCCTCCTGGTTGCGCATCAGGCTCTGGAACGCTTCGCTGTCGACCGCCACGCCGTCGCGCTTGGCGCCGAGGATCAGCTGCATCTTCGCCAGCTCGCCCTCGCGCACCGCGTCGCTCGCCCCGACCAGCTGCAGCTCGCGCTGCGCGAGGGCGATCCGGTCTTCCTGATCGAGCAGCTGCTGTCGCGCAGCCTGTGCCCGCTGCAGGTCGTACTGCGCCGCCGCCTCGTTGACCCGGGCCTCGACGAACGTCGGCCGCTCCCCCTTGGCATAGCCGCCATTCGCCGCCTCGCTCTCCGCGGCGCGGCGCGCGGCAGCGAGTGCCTGTGCGCGAGGATCCTTGCCGAGATCGGCGATCGCGGCGCGATAGTCGGTCGCGCGGTTCCTAGCCGCCTCTGTCGCAGCCAGCGCCGCGCCCCTGCCCTCTTCCTCATGCGCATCTGCCAGCGCCTTGCGGTAATCGGCGATGATCCGGGTCAGTAGCTTCAGGGCATCCCCCTGCGCGACCAGCTGCAGCCGCAGGAGCGGCCGTAGCGCAGCCTCGTCGGAGAGCTTCCGGTTCAGGTCGCCGGCGAGCAGCGTGCCGGCAGCCACATTGTCGTTCGCGGCATGGCGCGCCAGCGTCTCCGCGCGCAGCTGGTCGAGCCCCTGTGCGCTGGTCACCAGCTGGTCGGCAACCAGGATCTGCAACTGGCGCGCGACCTGCGCATCGGCATCGATGCCCTTCCGGGTCGCATCGGTCAGCCCCTTGCGCGCAGCCTCCGCCTTCAGGGCCGCTGCGCCACCTTCGAGGTAAGCTTCGGCCAATTCGAGCCCAGCAGAAGCATTGACCCGCATCGCATCGGCGTTCCGCGCAAGGGACTCGCTGTGGCGGTCCGTCTTTGCCGCGTCCCGTGCCTCGTTGAGCTTCCGCTCAGCGGCAGTGCGCGCCTCGAGCAGTTGCTTCTGATCGGCCTGTGTCTTCTTGCTCCGATCATAGGCCGCGTCCGCCTCTTTGATGGAGATCGTGTACTGCGCCTGCGCCCGCTCGAGCGATGTCGTCGCGCCGGCAAGCTTCGCCCGAGCCTCAATCATCCCGGTGTCAGCCTTCGCGAGAGCGCTGGCGTCTCCACCCAACGCGGCGAGCTCCTTCCCAAGCCGCTCATTATCGCGCTGCGCCAGGATCGCCTGCCCGCCGATGCTGCTCACGCCGAGCGCAACCTTCGCAAGCTCGGGGCGCGCCTTCGCGAGCGAAGCCAGCCCCTGCGAGAGCTTGTCCACGTCGCCGCCGGCCTCCCGGATGACGCGCTGGACGTCGCGATCGTCGGTGAAGCTGACACCCGAGGTGGTTGTGCCGGGTGCGGCGGCAGCGGCCTTCAGACTGGCCGTACCCGCCAGGTCGAACGCCTTCCGCCGGCTGTCGGCTATCGACTTCTCGTTCTCGGCGATCTGGGCTTGTCGCGCGAGGATCGCGTTAAGCACGAGGGTCTTATTCTGCTCCTTCAACGCCCCGGTGGTCTCGTCGATGAAGCTCTTGATGTCCGACTGGCGCTTCTGGAAATCAGCCATAGCCTCTTCGGCCCGCTTCGACGCGTCGCTGGTCTCGAAGAGTTTGCTGGACAATGCGCCGAGGACGAGAAGACCTGCCGTGATCGCAAGCCCCCATGGACCAAGCATGAACCTGGCGAACTTGCCTGCCGCACCTTCCAGATAGATCATCTGGCCAGCCGCCTGCCCGCCCTGAATGGCGAGAACGCTGAAGACGTTCGCACCCATGGAAATCTGTGTGAAGAAATCCTGCGCCTGCGGTGCGATCGCCGCCATCGCGGTGCCGTGGCGCCGGATGCTCTCCGCGCTCGCGTTCAGCGCGGCACGCTCCCGCCGCAGGACGGCAACGTAATCATCCAGGGAGATAGCCCCCGCGCGGATCAGCTCGCGCGCGTTGGCGATCTCACGATCGTAGCGAACCTGGGCGGCATAGGCGGGATCGAGCGAAATGCGCAGCGCCTGCGCCCGCTGCTCCATCTGCGCGAATGCGGCCGAAAAGACGGACGCGGATTCCTGCGCGCTCTTGCCGATCGCGCCGACGCCGGCATCCGCGGCGGCCGCGCCGTTCAGCTGCCGCACCACCTGCGTATAGCGAGCCCCGCTGATCGCGCCCGCCTCATACAGCTCCTTTGCCTCTGCAAGCGAGGTGTTGAGCCGCTGCTGCGCGGCCAGCGTCGGATCGATCGCGGTCAGCAGCGCACGGGTACGCGCCTCGAGCTGAGCTTGCTGCGCGGCCGCATCACGGAACGCCTCCGCCGACTCGCGCGCGCTTGGGCCGGCATAGTTGGTGCTGGCGGCAGCCTGGAACGCCTGTTGCGTGGCGGTCTGGGGCTGCGCGGCCGCAAGGCGCGCGGCGGCGTTTGCCTGCCGCTTGATCGCCGCCTCGACGTCGGCGCTGGCGCGTTCGTACGAGCGCTGCCAGCGCTGGGCGGTGCGATCTCCCGCATCGGCGATCTCGGCGAAGTCGCCGACCACGCGGGCCTTGCCCTCGGTCCCCAGGCGGATCGCGACGTTAGCCGTCATCTTCGATGTCCTCCGCTTCCTCGTCGTTCCGCTGGCCGAGCAGGATCGCCTGCTCGACCGCCGGCAGCACATCCGCCACCAGCGCCGTGTCGGCGCCGGCCGCGGTGGCCACCATCATCACTGCCCCGAAATCGAGCCCGCAAGGCTCGCTCCGCACCGTCATCCCCATGGCGATCGGCACGGGCACCAGGCGCAGCCTCAGCTGGGTTTCGCACCCCGTGAGGAGCGCCCAGGCTTCTTCGCCTTCGGCCGTTTGGCAGGCGTGCTGGCGGTAGGCGCAGCCTTCGCACCAGTCTTCGCCCTGGGCTTCGCACTGGATCCGGCAGTAGCGCGCGCCCGCCTCGCCCCCGCTCCAGTGCCATTCGGCGAGGCGCGCGATGCGTTTCCCTCCGCCACCCGCAGCGCGAAGGGCAGGACATAGTGGGCGTCGAGCCGGTCGAAGCAGGCCGGGTCGGCAACAAGCAATCGCTTGCTCTCCTCGGTGCAGGCCAGCGGCTTGCCCTCGGCGTCGCCGACCCCTTCCCAGTCGACTAGGCCGGCGACGATCAGCTCCTCGCTATAGGCATCGCCCAGGGCCTCGCCGAACTCGACGTCGCTGATCTTCCCGCGCTGGGGCTCGACGGCCTTGGCGGCCGCCACCCGCGCGCGACGCGCCATCGCGCGGGTCAGCGGCGCGAAGCAGAACCGCGCGCCCATCAGGTCGGCCCATTCCGGCCCCGTGGCCGTTTTCTGCAGCTTCAGCATCAGGTGTAGCTCTGCACATCGTTCTTGAGGGTGATCGTCATCGACGCGGCCTGCGCGCCCGATGCCTGGCCGTTATGTTCGGCAAGGATGCCGCCGGGGCCGTTGATGGCCCGCTTGGCGCGAGGGAGGAACACACGCGGGAGGCTGAACGTCAGCGAGCCGACCGCGTTCTTCCAGCCGAAGGTGAGCGCCCGCGGGAAGGCGGTACCGACCCGGTTGACGGAGTCGCGGTCGACGAAGTTGAGCGAAAGGCGGACGCTGACGGCCACCTTGCCCGGATCGGCGCCGTTGATGCGGCGATCGGCCCGGATCGTCTCGTCCAGGTCCAGATTGTTGGAGAAATTCACCTCCGCCGTCCTGACGGTGGCGAGCACCTGGCCGTTGTCGGTCACCGAACCCGTGGCCTGGGCAAAGCGGGCCACCTGCACTGCCACGGCGCCGGTCGCGCCGCTCACGGCCGCCGGCGCCGTTTCGCCCTGGGCAATCAGCCCCAGCGTTGCGTTCAGCTGGCCCGACCGCTGCATCTGGATCCGCATCGTGTTGCCCTTGGCGCCGAAGTGCGTCGAATAGGACGGGAGCTCGGGGTTACCGTCTTCGATCGACACGGACGGCAGGATGCTGGCGCCGGTGGTGAAGACGTGAGCGTATGTACCGCCGCTGAGCGTGTCGCCACTCGTGGTTCCATTGCTGCCGACACCAGCCGCGAGCGCAAACGCGTTCCCGGTGGCGTTCGGCGTATCGTGCGTCACGGTGAGCGACGTCGCATCGCTGCTGTAGGTCGCCGCGGACACGCCGGCATCCGCACTGGCGTTGAGTTTCGTCGCCAGCGCGGCAAGGGTTGCCGGGAGGTCCGCGCCGAGGTTCACCTGGTTGCCGGCGGCGCCGGAAGCCTTGAAGGTGAAGGCGACGCCCGCGACAGACACCGTCGAATCGACGGCAGGCTGCGCGGTGAAGATGATCTTGCCCATGGCGGGATCGCCGTTGCCGCTCGCTGGAGCCCCGAAATACAGCATCAGCCAGTAGCCGAAGGCGCGCGCATCGACGGGCACGACGACATCGCCGGTATTGTTGAGCACGTCGTCGGTGGGATCCTGCGGTTCGCGGCCGAGCCCGAGCAGATCATCCTCGATCAGCCCGCCTTCCTCGCCCAGGGCGCTGCTGACAAAGGCCAGCTTCTTCCAGGCATTACCCGGCGCCGGGATAGCCCCATAGGAAGCCTCGAACGCAACGGCACGCCGCGCGTTCGCGCCAAATGCGCGTCCAGCCATGCTTCACTCCTTTGAGAAACCCGGGGATCAGCCCAGCGGGTTGGTTGTCGAATAGTGGGCGAACACATTCACGTCCGCCCAGTTGATCGAAATCTCGTCGCGGGTTTCATCCTCCCGCGACGCCTGTTCGACCGAGAGATATTCGCAGAGCCCACCCAGAAACGGGTTGGCCGCGATGATCGCCCCGATCGGCGGCAGCATCGCGTCCAAGGTGAGCCCACCGACGCCCCCCGGCGCCGCGATCTCGAGCGGGATGCGATGACGATAGCTATAGGTCGGCGGATTCAGCGTCACATCCGGGTCGCCGGGGTCCCCGAAATGGCCGATCACGACGCCGCCGGCGGGAATGATCTCCGGCACGCTCGAGTCACCATCGAAACCGCGGACATCGGCCTGCGGAAGGGCCTTCTGGATCAACCCCTTCAGCGCCAGCAAGATTTGCAGCTGCGGCGTCATCAGCGGATATTCCTTTCGATCAGCACGGCCGCGCGCGCCGCCCAGGTCTGGGCGGGCCGCTGCAGCTCAAGCAGTTCCGGCATGTCCACCGAGCGGCGGAGGTTGAACATCGCCACACCCGGGCCGCGATGGGCGCCACGCTTTCGGCGGGTCGACACCACCATGGCAACCAGGCCGCCGCGCTTGGCGGGCCGGAAGAAGAACCTGCCGAAGCGCTGCTCAACCTCCTCGGGCGAAATCGCCACGCTGCCGCCGCGCGACCGCTTCTTAGGTACGTTGTCCGTGGGGAGCCACAGGTAGCGAGCCCCATTTACGGGACGGATCGTAACGCCATTCGTGAAGGCAAAGACGATCTTCGGGGCCTTCGAGTAGACATAGGCTGCCGGCTCGAGGCTGACGCCCTGCTTCGGATAGGTATTGCCCTGCCAGGTGTTCGCCAGCCGCTGGTTGAAGCCGGCGCGCAGCACCTGGTCGCGCAGTTCATCCTTCAGGCCGCCCGTGGCCTCGCGCATTCCCGCAGTGGTGCCGCGTGCCACCTGGTCGAGCCCAGCTTGCGCCGCCTTGGCGAGGCCCACCATCTTGACGTCGACCTTCACGCGACTTCCCGCACGGTGACGTCCCACACCTCGCCCGACACGTCGCGCTTCGGGCGCCCGATCACCTCGAGCAGAAGGCCATCGGGAACGAACGCGCCGGCAGACATGCTGCCCAGCTGCAGCCGGCCCTTCTGCTCGACCTGCGGCACCTGATCGGCAAGCACCTGCGCGCCCTGCCACGTCCGCACCGAGCGCGCTCCGCCATCGGTGCCGACGTCGAGCGGATCGCTACGCTCGACGTCGAAGATCACCGAACAGCGCAGGGCGGGCCCGCCCGCCGGTGCGGTGTACACCGCCGGCGTAGCGAGCTCGTCTTCGTTGAAGAGGGCCGCGCGATCGGCGGCCGACTCGATCGGCACGGGCTCAGGCCGCCGACGTCACCGCGCGGACCTGGGCGAGCAGCCGCGCGAGATCCGCCTTTTTCGCGCTGCTGGCGAACGGGACCTTCAGGTCGGTAAGCGCAGCGGCGATCTCGTCGGCATTGTTGCTGCTTTCGATCGCCGCCGCAGCGCCATCGATGTCGATCGGCGGCGCATAGGCGATCGCGCGCTCGAACAGCTGGTCGGCCGTGTCGCTCGGCTCGAACGCGATGCCGCCTGCCATAAGCAGGTCGCGCATGTCGTCGATCGCCAGACCATTGAATACGGGCGGGCTGAGATCGAGCAGCTCGTCGATCGACATGGCTTCGGTCCACGGGATGCCGAGGCGAGTGAGGAAATCGTGCAGCTCGAGCACGGAAATGCCGTCCACCACTTCATCGCCGCCTGCACTTGCGTCGAGCACCGTCTTCTGGACGAGGGCGCCGGTATCGACGAGGCGCTTCACTTCTTTCGGATTCAGGCCGAGCGAGGTGGCGGCTTCCTCGGTCAGCTCACGGCCCGAGGCTAGCGTGAACGGATCTGCGACGGTGCCACCGGCCAGCGTGACCGCGGCGATCAGAATAATACGAGACATGGGGAATTCTCCCGAAATAAAAGTGGGCGACGCGGTGGCGCCGCCCGAGGGGGTCGACCGATCAGTCGATCACTGCACCGTGGCGCAGGCGCACGCGTCGATGCGGCGGGGACCGAGCACCGGCGCCGACTGCGTCATGACGAATTCGCCCGCGGGATCTTCATCGATCCAGTTCTTCGCGAAGTAGCGGGCCGCGCCGAAATTGTTCCGCGGATCCTGGATCGCGCCGAAAAGCTGCGCCCCTTCCACACCGCCCTGGCTGATCAGCATGACCGTGAAATCGGGGATCAGCTGCTGGGTGGTGCCGTCGTCGGCTTCGTACAGATCGTTGTAGACGTAGAACTCCACGTCGCCGATCCGACCCTTGAAGGTGGGCGAGCCAGGCAAGCCAGCCGTCAGACCCAGCTGCACGGCGGAAGTCTGGCCCAACGTGAGGTCGAGAGCCTTCTGCGACTTCGGATCGTCGATGAACAGCTTCCACGCCTTCGCGTCCATCACCACGACATTCACGGCGCTGTTCGACGTGGTGCCGACGAGATCGATCCAGGTCTGCACATTGTCGTACGGCGAAACGCCGTTCTGACCCCAGCGCAAGCCGCCGGAAAGCTGGATGCTGAGCGCCGCGTTGCGACGATAGTTGACGGTGGTGGCGGGATAATCATCGCTGACCAGGATCAGCTGGCCGGTGCGCAGTACCGAGCTCGCCATCCATTCGAGGCGACGCTCGATGCGGGTGCGATGCTGCAGCAGGTAATCGTTCAGCTGCGCCGCTCGGCGCTCGCCGGGGGACATGGTACCGCCGCGTGCCTCGCCGGCACGGCGACGCATCACCTGCGATGCCTCCACCTTGTTCTTCGGCTTCAGATAAGCCGGGATCAGCGTTTCGACCTGGAAGCCGCGCGGCTGCTGGATCTTGCCGGGTGCAAGCGGCGAAACCAGCGGTGCCAGGCGGCGATCGGCCTGCAGCCGATCGAAATGGACGTTCTCGGTCTCGAACTCCATCACTTCGGGGAAGACGAGTTTGAGGAGGAAGTTGCCGGGCACGTCCAGTGCCTCGACCATCGGCATCATTTCTTCGGTGCCGTAGAGATAATCGGCTTCAAGCATGGGATTCCCTTCCGAATCGAAACGGCGGCACGGGATCACTCCCGCGCCGCCGCCGCCCCCCACCCCGGGAGAGCTGTTTCAGCGTGTGATCTGGGCCTGGGCTCAGTCGTCGATCGTGATGCCGCGCCGGCGCAGATGGTCACGGATGGTCGCGATGGTGTGGCCAGGGCCGAGAACGAGCGCCGACTTCACCACCGTGGCGGTTTCGTAGGCGATCGCCTCGACGTCGGCCGACGTCGCGTCGACGGTCTCGGCCAGGATCATGTCCGGCGTCTGCGAGCCGTCCACCGCGGCGGCCGCCGAGAGGCGATACTTGCCGCTGTCGTCGGCATAGCTGACGGTGATCGCGATGCGGTCATCCTCGACGAAGTCGACGCTACCGTCATTCAGCGTGAAGTTGACGATGCCGTTATAGGCAACGCCGACCGTGCCATTGCCGTCGACGACGCCATCGGGGCGGATCACCTCGAAGCTGCCCGCATTGGTGGCAGGGTTGAGGATACGCACCTGATACACGCCCGCCGGCGCGCCGGTATCGGCGGTAAGGGCGGTGACGGTGCCGTTGCCGGGCGTGCCGCCGCTGCCGCTGACAACGGCGCTGGCCGCAACGGTCTGCGCCGCGGTCGGCACCTTGCCGAGCACCGAACCGAGGATGCGAACGCCCTCGCCCGCCATGATGGTGACCTTGCGGGTCGTAACGCCGGCGGTGCGCGCCAGGAGCGTCGTGAACGAGGTGGGCGTGCTCACCTCATAGCCGGCACGTTCATATGCCATTGCGATGTCCTTTCCAGAAAAGCGAAGGGCGGCCGAAGCCGCCCAGACGTCGCGCCGCGGCGCGAGGGTTCAGTGGGATCAGCCGGCCTTCTTGTTCCGGTTGACGAAGGCGAGGCCGCGATTGGTCTTCTGCTGATTACCGGTCGCGTCGGTGCGGGCCTTGGGCAGCGCATCCGGCTGAGCGGCCTCGTCGCGGGCGCTTTCCAGCGCGGTCCGCTGCTGCTGCGCCGTCGACTTCATCTGCGCGATCGCGAACTCGCCGGCGCTGGTGCCGCTGGAGATCGCGGAAGTCAGGGCCGGCGTGCAGCGGCTCTCGGCATCCAGCTCGATCAGCTGACCAACACGGGCCCGCTCACCGGTGAGCGCAGCCTGCACTGCGGCCTCTTGGGTTGCGGCGCTATATTCCGGCGTGTCCGCCGCCGGCGCGGTCTGTTCGGTGTTCATCTTCTTCTCCTGAGATCGCGCACCGGGCGCGGACCGGGCGGGGCGGCCTGACGAAAGCCCGCCATTCACTTGCTGGGCGAATTCGGCGATCGAATCGGCCCAGCTCATGACCTTGTTGACGAGGCCGGCCTGGACAGCCTCCTCGCCGCGATAGAGTTGCGCCTGCTGACCGCGGACCTGATCCTGCGAAAGGCTGCGAGCCTCGGCGACATGTGCGATGAACTGGTCGTTCGCCATGTTCACCAGCGAGGCGATACGATCGCGAACCTCGGGCGGCAGCGGCTCGAACGGGTTCGCATCGGCCTTGTGCGCGCCGGCGGTGATCAGCGTGACCCTGACGCCTTCCTGCTCCAGCTGCTGCGAGAAGTCCGCGTGCATGGCGATCGTACCGACGGACCCAGCCATACCGAGCGCGTTGATGGTGATCTCGTCGGCGCAGGCGGCGAGAGCGTAGGCCGCGCTGGCGCCGGTACCGCGGATCACGGCGCGCATCGGCTTGGCACCACGCCGGCCCATCAGCGACCCGACGCATTCGTACAGCGAATCCACCTCGCCCCCGGGCGAGTTGATGTCGAGGAGCAGCCCACGCACCGAGGGATCGGCGTCTGCCGCGATGACCTGGGCGCGGATACCGTCATAGCCGGTAAAGCCGGAAATCGGGCCGATGCCGTTCTCGGCAACCGTCTCGCCACGCACCTCGATATGCGCGACGTTGTCGATCACCGGCATCAGCTGCTCGGCCGCCATCTTCGGGGCGCGCTGGTCGACGCCGGCACGCGCCGAGATCTCGACCCGTGCCGCGGCCGCGCGTGTTTCGAGCTCGCCGATCGAAAGTGCGCGCCCTTCCCCGGCGAATAGCAGCTGCTCGATATCGTAGCGCTTGCCGACCGCGCCGATGACGATCGCGGCGGTGTCGGGAAGCACCTGCAGGGGCGCGTTGAACAGGCGCCGCATCACTTCCGCGCGGCTATAGGCCCGTAGACTCATGCCGGTACCTCCGTTTGCTGGGGCTGGTCAGTCGCCGGCGCGCTGCCCCCACCCTGTTGGTTCGGGATCGGCAAGCCGGCGTCGACGAAGCGACGATGCTCGCCGGCGCGGCGCTCGACATTGGCGTCATAGTCGCCACCGGTCAGTTCGGCGGTGATCTCGGCGCCAGTCTTCCAGGCATGCGCCTCGTGCACCTCGAGCGCGTTGGCCTCGCGGCCCGGGTCGAGCGAGATCTTGCCGTCGCCGCGGAAGCGCACGTTCGACCAGCGCTCCCGCAGGGTGCGGTTGGTGAGGAAGCCGGGCATCCGGTACCGGCCCTTCGCCACCTGCTCGTACAGCCAGGCGCGATAGACCGGGGTGCACCAGTGCGCGGCCAGCCAGTCGCGGCGCTTGCGCACGGTCTGGTAGAACACCTCGAGCGCACCGCGGCTTGCCGAATAGCTGGCATTGAATGCGAGCATCAGCACCTCGTACGGCACCTCAACCGCGGCGGCGATCTGGTTGGCCAGCGCCTTGAAGAACGGCTCAAACGCGGGGTTCGGCCGCCCAGGCGACTTCATTTCGACTTCGTCGTCATGCTCGATTTCCCAGGTCGAGCCGACTTCCATCGGCAGATCGGATGCGCGGGCGCCTGCATCCGTAGCGGCGGTCTGCCAGCCCTCGGCGGCATCGACCATCCGATCGGTGCCGTAATCCGGCTCCGGCATCGGGTTGCCGCTTTTACTCTTGTAGATGATCGCGACCATGCTGGTCAGCACGGCCGCAAACGCCTCCGCCTCGGTGAGCGTGGAAACCTGCTGCAGGATCTCCAGCACCGGCGCCAGGACGGACGCGCCCCGGAACTGCTCGGGCCGCTTCACCGTCATCACATGGACGCAGGTCGGAAGCTCCGACTTCTCACCCCAGGCATCGAGCCGCACGGTATCGTCGGGGGTGCGGCCGATCGCGACGCCGTTGAAGCCGTTGGGGGGCGACTTCAGCACATGATAGGCGATCGGTGCCGTGAAATCGTCGACCTCCACGCCGCCGGCGACGACGTTGCCGGTACCGTCGACGCGCGCGCCCTCATCATGGTTCGCCGGCGAGACGACGCGATCGGCCTCGTACAGCTTCCACGCGGTCTCGTGGTACCGCCCGATCTGGTTCTGCGGCATCACGCGGACGCCGAGAATATCGCCGCTTTCCAGCACACCGCGCAGGACGATTTCCTGCTGGTCGTACCCCGTCGCTGTCCGCGCCGCATCCGGATCGGTCGACGACATGTAGTTGTCGAAGTCCGCCGCGATCTGTGCGCCCAGCGTGCGCGCCTCGTCCGCGCTGATGCCGAGCTCGTCGGCCTTCAGGTCGGGAATCGCCATCAGGCCGGTGCCGACCGTGAAGGTGACCGGCCGTTCGATCGCCGCCGTTGCCAGCGGCATGTTCATTGCCGCGTCGCGGGCGCGGCCGATGACGGTCTTCTGGTTGCCGAGGGTGTCGGCATTGGCACTGCGCGGACGGGCGAACCAACCGCGCGTCTGCCGGCGGTTGGTGTGGCCGCCCTTATACCCACCCTGTCCGCCGATGCGGCCCCCATCGGGGCTCGTCGGCGAGCTGGTGAGCGCCGAGGCGGCGCTAAGCGTGGCCCGCGCCGCCATCCGCTTCATTCCCCAGCTGGGCGAGATGGCGGCGGCTGCGCGATCGAGCACATTCATGCGGACATTGAGCATCAGCGCAGCACCACCCGCCGCACGCGGCCGCGCCGCGGGCTGATACCCTGGGCACGGTTGAGCTGACCGCGCAGGTCCTCGACGGCGGCGCGGATCTCGGCGAGATCCGCGCGCACTACCTTGCGGCCCGCGAGCTCATATTCCTGGTTGGTAAGCACCGCCGCCTCGGCCGCGAGATAGCGCGCGAGGCGAGCGTTCAGCTCTGCGATCTGATCCGGCGGCAAGGCCATGGGGTTTCTCCAGGTGGGCCGGGCACAAAAAAGCCCGCCGCCGGATCTACCGGGGCGGGCTCGTCTCTCTCGGGCACGGCACGTCTACGTTTTTGCCCCTGTCAAATATCTCGACTCCCTGTCTAGGGGCTTTCTGCAGTGCAAGTATCGCAAGGCACCCGCCGCAAGTGCCCCTACCTCTTGATCCCAGAACTTAGCACGCGTCGAGGGGCCTGTTCATGACGTACGCCGCGCGTGATAATGTCAAATCCGCACGGATGGCAGACCAACGTTTCGGCTCTTCCAACTGGCAACGTCTCCTTCTTCAGAATGGATTTAGTCCGCTGCTCGTAGCAGTGCGGACAAATCCAATGAGGAGGTTGGGCGCCCTCGCCTTCGATCTTATACCTGTATGCGTAAGAACCTTGGCCCGCGTCGGCCAGCTCGTAATTGGCCTTCTCCTCCTCCCACCTGTCGTAGGCGGCGATTTTTCGCTCTAGCTCCTCGATTTTGCGAAGGTCGGCTGAATGCACCTGATCTGCCGACGTGAGGGCCATCTGGGCTGTAGTTAATTCTCGCATCAGGTTGATGACAGCTTCTTTCACCGCCACATCCAGCTTGAGAGCCTGGAAGCCCTTCGCAATCTCGAACGCCGCCTTCAGTCCTTCATATCCCGCCTGCAGCTCTGCAATCATCATGGCATCCTTTCAGGCACCAAGTTAAAGGCGGACCCGGACAAGTCCAGATCACCGGTTGTGGAAAACGGGGAATGACGACGGCTAGTCTATCGCGCACGCGTGACCCGAATTTTGGGTCGTGGTCTCCTTGGCGGTGACATGGGTGCTGGCGGTGTTGCGGGCAGCGTTCGCCTTGGCACTTCCATCGCAGAAGTAGCAGTTTCAGGTGCAAGCGCCGCAATCGCCTGTTCCTCAACCACCGCCGCCTCTGGCCTTGGCAACGGCCGAAGCCGTGGCGGCCGCGCCCAGGACGGAACCCACGACAGCGAATGATCATGCCCGCCGAACCGGATCAACGCGCTGCGCGCCATGACGTACAGGTCGAGCGTCTCGTTCTTGGTGTCCTTCGGCCGCGTCCAAGCGCCGTCGATCTTCTCCTCGGCGGTGAACTCCGCGATGTAAGGTGCCGCCCGTAGTTGCTGGTCTTCATCGAGGTCGCCGGGAAACACGATCGATCCCGATCCGCCATCGCCCCGGCGGAGGCCGACATCGGCCATATCCTTGATGCGGTTGGCATTGGGCACCCATAGCTCGCACGGCGGCGCGCCGGGCAGCTGCCGTTTCGCGTCGATCGTCGGCGGTGGCAACAACTTGCCGTCCGCCTTGTTGCCCCCCTTGTACAGCATCAGTGCAGATGGCGGCACCGGCACACGACCGGAACCGATGTCGCCGGCAACCATCGAATGCCACCAGGCGAATGCATTATCGGTGGCCGAATCCATGCCGCCGGTATCGAGCACAGTGCACAGCGGCTTCACGAACAGGTTCGGCGCACCCGCCACCGGGTAGCGCTTTGCCAGAACACGCGGGTGCAGTACGGCGAAATGCTCCGGCCTGGTGAAAGGCTTCAGCGGCTCGTCCCCGCAATTCACTATGGGGAAGCGGTCGACCAACCAGGCGCGATAGCCGGGCGCGAATGCCCAGGCACTCACCTCGAAACGGTTGACGGCCTGGTCGATCGACATCACCAGGCAGACCGCCTCGCGCGGGACGAAGCCGAACCGGTGCGGGCTCAGCCGAGCGCGCCGCAGCAGCTCGTCCTCCGCGATCGGCGGCTCACCGTTGCCCTTGGGTGTGTAGTTCTTGCCGGCGGTGGTCTGGAAGAAGGTGACGAGCTCGGTCTCGTCCTGCTCGTTCTCGAGCTTCAGCTCTGCGGCCCGCCATAACTCGGCGATCTCCGACCAGCGCCGAAAGCCCATCAACCCGTCCCAGCGCTGCGACAGGCGGCTGTTCCGCTGGAGCTCACCTTCCTTGCCCTCGGAATGGATCTTCCGGCTGACCGCTGTCTCGCCCTTGCCCACCCAGCGCCCCGTATCCATCAGCGCCCGCTTGTGGGCTTGGGTGTGATACCCGCCGCACTCGGGATCCGGACACATCACGACTGCCGAATCGGCCGCTTCGGCCGCCGTTCCGGTTCGATCGAACTTCAGCACATGCTCGGTATCGAGGATGAACGGCTGATCGCAGGTAAGGCAGTCGACATACCAGCGCTCATCGGTGCCGGCGGAGACTAGGGCCTCGATACCGCGCTTCGCCCCCAGCTTCGGGGTGGAATTCGCGTAGACCTTGCTCCCGCTATAGGCGGAAAAGCTGCCGCCGCGGCCGAGCATCAGCGATAGCGGGCTGCCTTGGCCGCCCTTACCACCGGCCGCGACGCCAACGTCCTGCGGAATGTCGTCATAGTCGTCGAGGCGCCCGCGCGAGACCGGCTTGGCGCGGAACGTCGGCCCGCCGGGCCACTGGAAGAAGAAGCTGCAGCCCTTGAACTGCTTTAGGTTGATCGTATCCGCCGATGCGCCGGGAAGCAGCCGCTTTTCGAGATCCGGGCAGACCTCGACCATCTTGTCCCACTGCGTTTTGACGTACTGATTGATCGACGTCTTGTCGGGCATCACGAACATCATGTCGACCTGGTCGTACAGCACGGTGTGCAGCTGCCAGTTGTTGCCGACTTCGGACTTGCCCGTCTGCGCTGGCCCCATAACCACCACTTCGCGGTAGGGGGAATCGACATGCAGCGCGTCCTGCGCCCGTTCCGCGAAGCGCGTATCGTGCGGGCTCTCGCGCCACGGGCCCGAATAGGCGCCGGGGTTGGAGAGGTGCCGATGGTCGTTGGCGCACTCGGTGACCGAAACTCTCTTCGGATAGCGCAGCTCAGCCAGGCATTCGGCCACCACCAAGTCGGCGTCCGCGAATTTCGGCGGCCCCTGATCAGTCTTCAAAAGCATGCGGCTTCTCGATGGTTGCGACGAACTGGGCGACGGCTCGCTCGATGATCCCGTCGAGATCGCGGGCCTGGTCAGCAGAGAGGCCCAACTTGATCGCCGCCTCGGGCGCGACACGCTGCAACTGTTTCCGCAGTTCCACGGTCGCGTTGGTCAGCACCCGCTGCAGGGGCGCCTTCTCGACCAGCTGTCCCATCAGCTTGCGATACTTGATCGCCTCTTGAGCGGCGGCATATTCCTCGCGCCGTTGCTTCCCGGAAAGCGCCAGGGCCTCGGGTTCGTCCGCGGCGTCGCCGATCGTATCGAGGCGCAGCTGCTGCATGCGCTGGGCGCGCTCAGCATTGCCCTGATCCTCGGCGTCCCGGCGCGCCTGCCACCACCGCACTCCGCCTTCGGCATCGATCTTGTAATTCCGGCCCCGATCGCCGCGTTCGATCAGCCACGCCGGCAAGTCGCCGCCATCCCGGCCCAGGTCGCGCAGGTGCGTTCGCATCGTGACGGAACTGACGCCGCAAAGCTCGGCGAACTCGTCCAATGAGACGATCAGGGCGTCGCTCACCGCTTCACTCCGAACAAAAAAGCAAAGGAAAACCGTAAGATATCCGCCGATCCGGAAAATTCCCACGCATTGCGCCTTGCGGCCCGCATATCCCCGGGGGCGGCCCGGGAGGACCCGGCAGGGGGGTGCCCCCCCGGGGTCATCGACCGCCCTCCCCGACCCAGGGCCGCGGCGGTGCCGACGGGCCGGTCACCGCGAAGCCGAGCGCATGCATCGACAGCTCCCATGCCAGCACGCCCAGAGCATCGAGCCAGCGCGCGTAGATCGCACGCTGCGCCTGCAGCTCGGGTTGCGTGATGGTGGGGACGACGCGGCACATGCGATATCCCCGCGCGCCGCGCCCTTCGTTGGTCCATTCCCATGCCGCTTCCTCACCGGGCTTGTCCCAAAGGACGGGGCGGTACCAGCGCGTCGGCTGGCGCCAGCCCTCGGGACGCCCAGCGAGCAAGGCGTAGTGCCGGATCAGCGCGCCGTCCTGCATGCCGGCGACCAGCTGCTCGAGCAGCTCGGCAGCCGGATGGACGTGGTCCTTGACCTGCGCGCCGCCCCAATCGACCCGGCATCCCATGTGCTGGATGTCGGCAATCGCTGCGCAGCCGTCCGCCGATCGGCCGCGCGGCTCGAGGCCGGAGACCGCCGCCTCGATATCGTGCAGCCCGCGGGCCGCCACCCGATGAGCCCGCTGATCCCGGAACGCCCACACCGCCAGCTGCTCGACGTCAATCGAGCCGCGTGCCTCCCAGGGCCGTGCAGCTGGTGCATGCGACAGCGGCGCCACCTGGATCTCGACCAGCGCCGGCTCGACCCGCGACACCATCGGCCGCCGCACGCCGCGCGCCGGCCTTGCCGGCAGCTGGGTCACCTCTGGTGTTTTCTTATCCATATCTTGTGCTCAATTCTCATTCAAAAGGGTACGGACAGTTAGGGTCAGGTTCTCCCGCACAGGTAGGCGCAGGCATGCCTAGCCCTCGAACCCGCCGGAAACTGTCCGAACTATCCGTAACCGTCCGTAAGCCGTGCTTTTCCAATGGCTTGCAGGTACGGACAGTTGCCAACGACCGTCCGTAATCGGCCGCCAGCCCCTCCGTAGAGCGCCGGAAAATTCGCTTCCCCGACCACCCGCCCCAGCCCTGCAGCCGCCGCGCGGGCCCATTCCGGACAGTTGAGAGCCCAACTGTCCGTACCCTCCAGACACAACATCTTGTGGTCGACGATCATGGCAGATCATCCCCATCCTCGACCGCCCACGCCCCGGATATGGGCGGCACGGCAGCTGCAGCGGGAGGCGGCGCAGATGCTTCGGAGGTAGCGCCCAGGCCGCCGCCAATGCCGTCGGGCATCAGCTTGATACCCAAGCGGACGATGTTGCCGGCGCCGTCCTTCTTCCCGTAAATCTGCTCGGCCGAGAGCTTGTTGCCGAAAGCGGTCTGGCTGGGCGGTTTCTCGATGCCCAGCTGCTCGCAATAGGCCTTGAAGTCGGCGTAGAGCACGCTCGCCTTCGTCACCGCATCCTTGTCGCGCCGATCGGCCCGATCGATCAGCCACGCGCCGATTGCGCTTGCGGACTGGCGATAGTTGGTCAGCGCCAGGTCGGCCGCGGCCGCCATCGGCAGGCGTCGCGTCTGCAGCCATTTGCACGCCCCGGCGATCATCCAGTTGAGGATGCCGCTGCTCTCCGCCGCGAGCTCGGCGAGCAGCTCCTCCATCGGCCGCGCCTTCGCCTGCCCCTTGTCGAACTGGTACGACCATGGCGTCAGGTGGACGCGCCGCCAGAAGCCGTCGTCGTCGTTCGAGACCTTGGGCAGCGGGTTGACCTCGATCACCAGCTTCCAGCGGGCGACGTATTCGATCTCTTCCTTCCGCATGGCGCGGCAAGTGATCGTGCCGCCCGTCACCTGCTTCAGGCGGGAACTGTTCCACGTCGATTGCGCCTTCGGCTCGTCGGCGCTGACGAAGCGGATATCGCCCTGCAGGCGGGCCAGATCGCTGCTATGATCGGATCCGGACTTGGTACCGCCTTCCAGGAAGGTCTCGATGCCGGCGTGCCGGTAATAGTCCCCCATCAGGTTGCCGATCGCCATGTTGGTGACCGACTTGCCGTCGCCGCCACGGCCCTGGTCGATAAACCATTTCTGTTCGGAGATGAGCCCCGTCAGGAAGTAGCCGTACCGCTGCTGCAGAAAATCGCGCTGATCGCCATCCGGCTGGATCAGCTCGACGCGCTCTCGCCACTTGGGATAATCCGCCCTCGGATCATACTCCACATTGGCGATCTGCATGATCATGTCGGCCGGATCGTGCGGCGACGGCTTCACCGTCCAACTGCCATCGGCGCCCTTCACGAACCGCAGGGTCCAATTCTGCGTATTGAACGCCAGCTTGTCGCGGTCGAACTCGTCCAGCTGCGCGGTCAGCAGCGATCGCGCCTGCATCAGCATCGCCGAGGTACGGGAGGCGTCGCCGCTCTTCACCGCCCATTTGCCCAGGGCGATCACCCGTTCCTTGGCGACGTCAGGCGGCACCTCGAACCCGAAGGCGGCCTCGAGCGCGTCGGGGCTCTCGGCGATCTTGCGCAGCGCGATCTGCTCGCGATCGATGTGCCGCGCCACCTCATGAGCATAGCCGGTGGCGATTCGCTCGCCGTCCCGCACCGACCAGCGCTTGCCGTCATAGGCGACCCAGCTGGCAAGATCCGGGACCCAGCGCAGCAACCCCTTGCTAAGTCGAACGAGGCGTTCGGCGTTCCCGATATCGTTGGTCTTCAACCACACCGTGGAGAGCGGATCGTCCACGGGCATGGGGATAAGTTGCCCCGTCATTCGCCCCGCCGCGCCCTTTCCTCGAGCTGGGCGAGCAGCACGCTGTCGCGCAGCCGCTTGTCCGCATTGGTGAGCTTCGCCGGCTCGGCGGGCTGCACCATCTTCACCTCGAACGTGCCGTCGGCATTCCGCTTCGTCGAAAGCGCCCCGCCCACATTCGCACCGGTACCGGTGATCGCCTCATAGGTTTCCAGCAGCCGATCGGCTTCCATCACCTCTTCCGGCGCCTTGCGGGCGCGCATGATCATCACGCGCAGCGTCTTCCCATCGACCTCGGCATCCTTGGCGGCCTTCAGGATGTCCTTCCGGCGCTCGTTCAGATCCAGCTGCTCTTCATCGATGGCGCGAAGCTGCTCGAAGAACGCCTTGATCAGGCGCGCTTCCTGTCCATCGGCGGCGATCGAATCCTTCACAGCAGCGACCCCGTCGAACCGCCGCGTCCGCGCTTTCGCTTGCTCACCGGCTCGATACCGCGGAGCGACCGCGCCTCCGCAACGGGATCGATGTCGATCACGCCGCGCCCTGACTTCGCCGCCGGCACCTTGCCAGTCGGGACGGCCGAGCTCGGCCGATCGAACCGCCCCTCGTTGCGGTTCCAAGGATCATTGCCCATACGCCCCCTCTCTCACTGCGTCGTTGAAATCCTGCCCCATGTGCGGGCGCACTGCGGCGACGCGCCGGCACCCCGCCGCGCGCCAGCTCTGCACGAACAGGCTCGCGCAGATCGCCGCCCGTTCGGCCGTGGTGATTGCGCGACGCACGATTGCGCCGCCCCGATGCTCCACCACCAGCTCCCCCATGTGCCGCCCGCTCTTGCGGTCGATCGGGCCCGGCAGCGGCTTCATGTCCGCATCGATCAGGCCGGTCACCGCACCCACATGGCTGAAGCACACCGCCTTGCGGCCGTGCGGATCCGGCTTGATGTCGAACAGCGGCCACACCCCGCCACGCCAGCGCAGAGGGTCGCCCTGCAGGTTGTCGAGGCTGATTGCGGCCAGACCGAGCGCCTCGGGCCCGGCGCCGGCGATCGCCATGCCGGAAAGCACCGTCTCGATGCCTTCCCCTGCGAACAGCGGCCGCGTGGGATCGATGCCGACCCATTTTTCGGCGGCGGGCGCGCTCCGCGCGCCGAGCAGGATGCACCCACCCCCCGACCGCCCGAGTACCTTCCGCGCCTCGTACGCACTGCCGTCTGGCCGCGCGCGCACCATCTTGCCGTCCAGCATCGGCGCCAGGAAGGTTACGTGCAGTCCCACCGGGACGAACCGAACCAGGCCATCCTCGCCCAGCTGCGGCTCGCGGATCAGCGCGCACATCGCCGGCGCTTTCGGCGTTTCGCCGGAGGGGCCATCCTGCCCCTCCGGCCAACCATATAGCGGCGCCAGTGCATGGAACCGCACGTCGATCAGCCGCTCGGCGAGCAGCACCGCCTCGGGCACGCCCCGGCTGCGCAGATAGGTCCGGACGGGCTCGAGGTGCGAAATGGCACTCCGCCAGATCCAGCGCCCGAGCGTGGCCGAATCGATGAACGGCCGCTCGGCCTTGGCCGCCAGCTTCCGCCTGGTCGGCGCTGCCGGCGTCGCATCGCGCGAAACCCCGCCGGTGCGCTGCAGATCGTCCATCGCATCGCGGAAGGACAGGCCATAGCGGTCCATCACGAAGCGGACGACGTCGCCGTTCCATCCGCACCCGTAGCAGCGGCCATAGCCGCTATCGGTATCGACGACGAAGCTCCGCGAGGTCGAGCCATGCATCGGGCATTGCCCGCGTAGCTTCTTCCCGCGCCCGAACAGCTTGACGCCGGCCTTCTCGACGACGTCGCGCAGCGGCACCTTGTCGCGAACCTGTCCGATGCGGGCGCGCAGGTCCTGGATCATGTCGCATCGGGCACCCAGCGCCCCGTTTGCGGGCAGATCGGGAACCACGCCCACCGCCGCCCCTTGTGCACGAAAGTGCACGGGGTCGACGTCAGGCGCGCATTCTCGAACTGCCAGGACATCAGACGCGTACCGGCATCAGCACGAACAGCGCGTCGGGATCCTTGTCGGCCCGCCAGAGCGTCGAAGCGCCCGCATCCTGGATCTCGGCGGCAACCGTGTCCGACTCGATCGCGCCGAGCACGTCCTGCAGGTAGGCAGCGTTGAAACCGATATCGAGCGGTCCGCCCGTCCAGCTGCAGGGGACTTCCTCGGTCGCCTGCCCGGCCTCGACAGAAGTTGCGGACACCGTGACCAGCTCGCCGGCAAGCTGCAGCTTCACCACGCGGGTCTTGTCGGAAATGATGGTCGCTACGCGGGCAACCGCCTCGCGCAGCGCCGCCTTCTCCACGGTTAGCAGCTTGTCGTTCGAGGTCGGGATCACCCGGGCATAGTCCGGGAAGGTGCCGTCGATCAGCTTGCAGGTGAACCGCGTCTCGCCATGCTCGCCCTTGCCGAAGTCGAACTCGGCGCGAGAAGACGTTACGGCGACGCCGATCGTGCGCGGCGTGTCCTCGGTATCGGGCGGCATATGGTCGATCAGCCCGCGGATCACCTTCAGCGCTGGCCGCGGCAGGATCACTCCGGGCTGGGGCAACCCTTCCGCGCCTTCTGGCAGCGGGATCTGGGCACGCGCGAGGCGATGGCCATCGGTCGCCGCCGCGCGCAGCATCGCTTGCCCGTCGATCTCCACCCGATGGAGGAAGATCCCGCCCAGATAATAGCGGGTGGCGTCCGTGCTGATCGCGAAGTTCAGCCGATCGTACAGCTCTGCAAGGGCGTTGCCGCCGATCTCGAAATCGGCATCCCAGTCCGCGCGGGGGAATGCCGGGAAATCCTCCGCCGGTAGCGTCGATAGCACGAAGCGGGCGCGTCCCGAGGTGAGCTTCAGCTTGCCGTCGGCATGCTCCAGCTTCACCTGGGCATCCTTGGGCAGCTTGGCGGTGATGTCGGCCAGGTACTTGGCCGAAACGGTGGTGCGCAGCGGCGCCCGCGCCAAATCGCCGCGAACGGCGACCAGCTGTCGCTCGATCGCGGTGTCGAGATCGGTGGCGACGAACACCACCCGCCCCTCCGCTTCCTCGCGGATCAGCACGTTGGAAAAGATCGGCGCCGAGCCGCCACTACTGGTGGCGACGTCCTTCGCCTCCACCGCGATCGCGCGCAGCTGCTTCGCCTCCAGGGTGATCGTCATGCGTTGTTCTCCATTTGATCGGCGTTGCCGCGCGCGACACGCGGCGTTTCCGCGTGGGCGAGCCCAATCTCGAGCAAGCGGATCAGCGTCTGCCCGGGGCGCTCGTCGGCCACGCGCGCGGCGACCAACACCCTCGCCCAGGTCCTCGGCCAGCGCCGCGCCATCGCCTTGGCGGCATCGTCCACCGTCTCCGCCAGCGCGGTGGTCACCACCTCGGCGGGCGTGGGATCGGAGAGCAGGGCCAACTTGGCGCCAGCAAGGCCAGAGATCATCCGCGAAGCCTTGCGGCGTTGCCCTGCGGCTTCAGCTTCCTGCCGAACTTCCTCAGCAACCGTGCTGATGCCTCGCTCAGCCATCTCGTCGACCGCCCGCGCTGCGATCGCTCGGGCCGCGCTCTCCGACTTCGGCCCCTTCGGAACACAGATATTATTCGCCGGCATTGGCACCTCCGACATGCCGTCGGGATGCTCGGCCATCAGCGCACGGATCTTCGCGATCGTGTCGCCGGTGGCCGTCAGCCGCTTGCGCAGCAGCGCCACGAAGCCGGGGTGTCGCAATGCGACCGCGCCCAGCTTGATCTCGGGCGTGCCGGTCCGCGCGCACCACTGTTCGATATCGCGCAGCAGCTGCTCCGCGGCGCTCGGCGGTCGGACTGCCTCCACCGCTACAGGTTCGGATGCCGGCGCCGAGGGGGCAGTAGCGCCGGCATCCTCCCCTTCTTCGGCATCGCCCGGGGCAGGCTCCGCCGATACGGGCGCCGTGCCGGGGGGAGGCGGCGCCACGTTCTGTTGTTCTAGCATCGATGGGGTCAGTTGCAGCGCGTCCCACTGCACTTTGCCCTGATATCGCAAGCGCTGGACGGCGGCCTTGAATGCGGCTGCCGTCAGGCCGGCGGCCGCCCGCGCAGGCCCGGCCGCCGCATGACCCGCCCGAAGCGCGGCGATGACCGCGCGATCGTCGGCCGCGCTCACTTGCCCGAACTCCGGAACAGGGCCTCGCCTGCGGCGCGGGCCTGGGACGAAAGCGAGCCTTTCGATTTCACCCGCGCCGAGCCGGCGGCCCATTTCCGCGAGGATCGTATCGCCACATAGTCGTGGCCGCGGCCGTCGGCGGCGCGCTTGTCCTGCACCAGGTACAGCATGCCGCGCTCCGCTTCGAAGCGCAGCATCTCGGCGAGCTCCTGGTCGACACCGCCCAGGTGGAAGCCGTGGTGATAGATCAGCCGAGCGTTCGGCTGCGCGCGCGGCAGCCAGTCATACAGCTTCACGGCATCGATCGCGATCGCCGCGCCGATGCCCTCATTCGTTCCCTGGTGCATTTTCCCATCCCCGCCCGCTCGGGCATTTGGTTCCGCTGTTCGGCGCCGCCGCCCCCGCTCAGGCGGGAACGGCGGCACCCTTGGCCGGGAGCATGGAGGCGCGACCCCCCATGATCTCGGCGAGGCGCGCCCGGTCCATTTTCTTTTGACCCGAGGGCGGGCGCGTATTGGTTTCGAAGGGACGCGGCTTCGGCCGATCACCCCAGAGGCCGGTTGCGGCACGGTTCCAATCAGACGGCAGGATTGCGCCTCCGGTCTCTCGCGCGATGGCGGCCGCAAAGCCGCCCGCCGGCACTACTTCGCCGCTCAGCACGCGATCGAACATCGCCACCGATGTCAGCGTGCCGGCGGCCAGGTCTTCGATCGCTTCATCCGGCGCCGGCGCCTCGGCCACAAACCAGGCAAGCCGGTGAGCGCCATCGTTCGGCACCGCAAGCGGCACACGCATCTTCGTCATAGAACCTCCCCGTCAGCGGCGGCGTCGACCAGCGCGCCGAGCGTCACCGCGACCTCGATTAGTTGGTCGATCTCCCCCCGAATCTCGGCGCGCTCCCGCGCGTCCAGTTTGCGGTCGGCGAGGGCACGGCCGATGGAGGAGACGACGTCGCCGGCCTCCTTCACCAGGTCGCCGCTCGCCAGCATCAGATTGCCTTCGGTCGGCAGCGCGCGCGGACGGCCGACCAGCTCGAACCCCTGCCTGCGGGCAAGATGCCGGGTGACGATCGGGTGATCGACGCGGCCGTTGGTGTTGTCCTCGAGCTCCGCCACTTCCTGGACGGTGAGGTGCACGCGCGTGGCAGCATTGCCACAGTCGCTGTACCGGGACTGCGGGCGACGAAAGTGCTCGCCGGCGGCTACCTGCCCACCGAATTCCCGGATCAGTGCGCGCTCGGCACTCTTCAGCTCCTGCTCGGCGACACCCAGGGTCAGGTTGCGCTGCTCACTCATGCCCGCGCCCTCCGGGGAGGGTGAAACGGGCACCCTCCCCTTCGGCCACGGCCGCTTCAGAGCCCGTTAGGCCGGCCGCAGAACGGTTTGCCGATCCGATATGATCGGCGAAACTATCGGGAGACATCGGTTCGTGGCCGCAACTATCGTCACGGCCATGGCTTGCAACATGCTCCGCTTCGATCTCCCCCAGCACCGGCTCGAGAGCCCGAAGCGTCTTCGCGCTCGGGTTCCACTCGGGCGACGTCGCTGAGTAGAGGGAATTGGGATGCAGCTTGGCACGCTTAGCCAGCCCCGCGGGGGTTATCCCAGGCAGGGCGAGCACTTTGCGAACGCGATCGAGGGCAGCTTCAACCATGGGCGGCTAAAAACCACATCAGAATGTGATTTGCAAGCGCGCAATCACATCAGGATGGGATGTGTACGCGGTAAGATCCGCCACATGTCCCGAACCCCTGACGATCGCCGCGATATCTTACGTCGCTTCATGAACGAGCGCGGCTTGAAAACAGCAAGCTGGGCGAAGCAGTCTGCCGTTTCGGCCAACTCGATCTACAATTTCTTGAACGGGCACTCCGATGCCCTGGATCAGCTGACCTACGCCAAGCTGGCGCGAACTGCGCAGGTGCCCGTCTGGAAGCTTAACGGCGACGAGCCCGAGCCCCCTAGCCCCACTTCAATTTGGGTCGTTGGAAGCGTCGAGGCAGGCAAGTTTCGTGAAGCTATAGAATGGGATCGCTCGCTTTGGTACGCCGTTGACGTGCCCATCGAAGAACGTTTCCGACGCAAAGCCAAGGCCTTGGAAGTCCGAGGTCCATCAATGAACATGGAGTATCCTGATCGCTCATTGGTGATCTGGGTGCCGATGCTTGAGGCGCGACCGCCTCGTGACCAGGACCACGTCATCGTCTACCTGCACATGTTCGACGGCACCATTGAAGCAACCGTGAAAGAGTTGCGCGTTACCGACGACGGCAAACGCTGGCTCTGGCCACGCTCCACGCATCCGGAGCACCAGCTTCCGATCAATGTCGAAACCCCTGGTGACCACGTGGAGACGATCGAAATCGTCGGGCTTGTCATCGGCGGCTACAAGCCACGCTACATCTGATCACATGCAAATGTGATAAAGAGGTTGCAAAACACATTGTGATGTGATTTTTGCGTCTCCGGTTCAACCGGAGGCGCATCATGCACCAGCACCACCAGAACAATGGAAGTCAGGCCGATCCGTTGGTTGGCCTGTCGACGCGGTCTCGCGGCTTTTCGCTAGAGGAGGCGCGGGCCGCGCTTGCTTGGACGAGCAGCGACCTCGCGCTTGCGAGGCACCTCGAGACCAATGGCTGCGCGCACCGCAAGGTGAACTGGACATATGGTGTGCGCTGGCTGTTCTACCCGCCGGCTGCGGCGTCAACCGACGCGAGCTCAGTCCGGCTTGACGACGAAATCGGCGGCGAACGCGCTGAGGTTGTTCGCGGTCGAGACGAAGTCGGCTTCGGACCAGATCATGCGGATGGTCGCGCCAGTCTTCTGGTCGAGAAACTCAGCGACGATCGACGGTGCGCCGTCGGCCTCGCCTCGGCCCAACATGATTTTACCCAGCGGATACACAACGATAGTTTCCAAGACAGGCGGCTCCTCGAAGATGACGCCAACCTAGCACGTCGCCGCATCGAGTCTACCGATCCGGAGATGCGCAGCCGCCTCCGCCGCGTTCGGGCAACCATGGTCTCTGGGCCCGACGTGCTCGCATCGCGGTCGCGCTGGCGCATGCTCCACCTTCGCTCTGATCGGGCGGCTTTCGGCAATACCGGCCCCGCCCGTCAGGGGCCGAGCTGGACGCACCTTGCCGCGGCGCTGCTGGGGGCGTTCATCATGCTCGCGTTCGCCGGGGTGCACGCCTGATGCGCCGCGATCCCACCCCGTTCGGCCCCGACGCCGACCTTGGTGCGTGCCGCGCGCTCGGCATCGCCGTTGTGGCGAGCCTGTGCCTGTTCGCTGCGATCGTGCTGCTGATCTCCTGGAGCCCGCTGCAATGACGCGCACCTATACCTGCAGGCGCCGCGGCTGCACCTGCCCGCGCGAGGGTTGGCAGTTCGTCTGCGAAGCGTGCTGGGCCCAGGTGCCCGCGCTGCTGCGCAACCATCTCGCGAAGCTCCGCCGGCTCAAGCTGACGCACCTGGCCAAGCGCACCGAGGCGCATATCCTCAAGTCACTGGGCCGCAAGCCCGCCGAGGAGGCCAACGGCCCCGCTGCCCGCTCAGCGCGGGCCTATGCGCGGATCGCTGCGCAGATGGGCGAGCACGCCGAAGCGGAGGCGGCCGAGTGAAGCCCGATCGCGCCACACGCCTGGAAAGGATCCGCACCGCCGCGCGACTGTCGGTGCCGATGCGCGCGCTGCTGTCCAGCGTGCAGCACGGCCCGCGCACCTGGGCGGATCTGTCGCGCAACATCGGCGCGCGCCAGGGCACTTTCATCGCGCTGCTCCGCAAGGGGCTGATCACCACCCGCGACCTCCGCGACGGCCCTTTCCTCAACTCGCCGCTGCGCACCTTCATCGACGCCACGCCGATCGGCCGGGAGGTCCATCGCGCCGGCCAGCAGCAGCCCTGGAGCAACACACGATGACCGACGTCACCAAGCTGGAGCCGCGCGCGGCACCGGAATCGATCACGCTCGTCATGGGCAGTCACGGCCCGTCGATCTGGTGGCCGAGCGCCGAAATGCCCGAGTCCTGGAAGGACGATCACCACGGCGTTCGCTACGTCCGCGAAGATCTCGTGCCCGCATCCGCCAAGGTGGAGGGCTGACATGGGCGGTAAGCGCACCTTGTCCGACGCGCAGATCGACGAAATGTGCACGCTGCGCGAAGACGGCTGGACGATCAACCAGATCGCCAAGCACTTCACCGATGCCGGCACGCAGATCAGCCCCAGCGCGATCGACTGGCAATGCATGTCGTTCGGCGCCGATGCGCCGCCGCATAAGCGCGGCGTCTGCACTCAGCCGGTGGAGCCGTATAGCCGGCGCGGCCATGTCGTCCGGCCCTACACACCGGAGGAAGACGCCTTGCTGGTGGCAATGCGCAGCGAGGGTGTTCGCGTGTGCGACATCATGCGCCGCACCGGCCGCCCGCCAAATTCGATCCGCGCCCGCCTGCTGACGCTCGCCCGCCGCGAGGCCCGCGCCGAGGACGCGATCGCCGCCGAATGAGATCCCCCAGCGGCCGGGGACTCGGCCGCACAGCACTGAAGGACGGCACATGAAGTCTACCATCGCAACGGCGAAGCTGTCCCAGCTCGCCGAGTCTCCGTTCACATCGGTACCGTTGGCGAACATCCGGGCTGGTGAGAACCCGCGCCGGTACTTCGACCGGGGCAAGCACGACGAGCTCGTCGCATCCCTGCGGCTGCGTGGGATGCTGCAGCCGATCCTGCTGCGCCCAGCCCCCGAACCGAACGGCGGGTATTCGGTCGTCGCCGGCGGACGCCGGTACCGCGCCGCGATCGAGGCGTTTGGGCCCGACGGACAGGTGCCTGCGATCATCCGGGAGATGAGCGACCAGGAGGCGCTCGAAGCGGCGATCGACGAAAACGACGTTCGTGAGGATGCGTCCGAAACCGAGCAGGCCGACGCGGCCGTACGCGTGCTGGCGGCATGTGCGGATGACCGCGCGGAGGCCGCGCGCCGCCTGGGCTGGTCCGCGAGCAAGCTCGATCGACGCCTCGCCCTCGCCAACCTCACCCCCGCCGTGAAGACCGCGCTGGATGAGCGGAAAATCAAGGTCGGGCATGCCGAGCTGCTCGCCGCAGTGCCGGGCGATAAGCAGGACAAGGCGCTCGAGACGATCCTGACCAGCGGCATCGATGTCGCCAAGACGCGCGAGCTGCTGATGCGCGTGACGCACAGCCTCGCCGCAGCTACCTTCGACAAGGCGGAATGCGCCGGCTGCGGGTACAACTCTGCCCGCCAGTGCGCCCTGTTCGACACGCATGTCGAGGATGGCCACTGCACCAATGCGGCATGCTTCGCGCTCAAGGTTGAAGCCGCGCAGTCGGCAGAGCGCGTGAGCGCGCCGAGCAGCGCGCCGGCAGTCAATGGGAAACCGGAGGCGCCCGCTGCCACCGCGAACAAGCCCGTGGCACCTGCCAAGGGCAAAGTCACCGCAACGGTACTCGCCGCAAAGCTGACGGCCACTCGGCAGCGGGAATGGCGGGATGCGGTCGCGGCCGTAATCGTGGAGAGCGCCGACCACCTTCGCGTCGCGGATCTCGCCGGCAGCTTCATCAAAAGCGGTACAGCCGTCGGCTTCGAGAAGGTGACCGCGCTAGCATCCGAGTTCGACGTCGACCTGCGTCAGCACTGGCGTGTCGATCGCGATTTCCTCGAGCTGATGACGAGGGACGAGCTCAAGTTTGTTGCCAAGGAATGCGGACTGATCTCTCACATGGGTGAGAAGCAGTTCGCGGCGGTGGTCAGCCAGCCGTTGAAGACGATGATCGGCACCATGCTGAACGCGCCCGGCTTCGACTGGGCCGGGCGCATCCCAAGCAGCATGTCGCTCGCCGGCAACTATGAGCCGCCGCACGCCGCTGAGGCGCGCCCGACCTCCGCGATCACCAAGGATTGATGCCATGCTGATAACCAGCCTGTTGCCGATGCTCGCCCGCTATTCGCTTGGCCTCGACCTGGTCGCCGGGCCTGACGACACGGTCACCCTGACCATTGTCCCGCGCAAGGGGGAGGGAGCGAAGGCTGCCCTCGATGCCGGCGAGGCGCGACCGATCTCGATCACTGCAACCGCTGCCGAGATCGACGCCGAACTTGCGCGCGGCGAGGAAGGCGCGCTCGGCCAGATCTTCGCCGCGCGCAAGACGCTTGCCGACCAGCTTGCCGAGCACCGCGCTGCTACCGAGACCGCGAAGAGCGCCAGCGCGAAGGCCAAGCCAACAACGAAGCCCGCCGGAGCGAAGCTTGAACCCACAATCGCCGCCGCTGCGGTCGCCACGGCGGCCCCAGGCGAGCCCGTCAGCCTCTTCTGATCGAGGACCTCACCATGCAAGTCACCCAGCTCACCCGCACCTATCGCTATGACGGCATCGACCTGCCGGTGCCGCCGCACCTCGCGAACGACCCTGCAGGCCTCCGCGCCTACCACTCGACGCTCTACCCCGCGATCTTGAACGCCGAGACCGTCGACACCGGGCCCACCAATGGCGTCCTGCTGACCGAGTATCGGCGCGCCGTGGGCACGAAGGGGCGATGAACGGGATAGCTCCGCCGCCCCGCAAGACACTGCTCGAATGGATCGAAACCGATGCTAGCGACCCTGCATATGATGGCCGCCCCAGCTGCAGCCCCAAGCTCACCGCACTTCACCATGCAGTCGTCATCCAGCCGACGCATGGCGAAGCGCGCGAGCCGCTCACTCCCCCGCAAGGTCTCGCCCTCGCCCCGCTCGGTTGACCTCGCCGGGCGGGCGGTGCGCCTGTCTCCCGCCGTGCCGGCAGCCTATGACGCACCTCTCTCGCACCATCACGTTGCCTTGGGACGGTGGGCAGCGGAGCAGGGCGGCGGCGAAGGCCCGATCACATTGGGCGAAGCGCGCAAACTGATCGAGCGCAGCTTCGAGCACCAGGTGCTTGGCATCCTGGGGGGCAACACCCTCGCCGATCTGCGGGTGGTGGTGCTTGCTGGCAATGGCGCCGAGTTGCCGCCGGCGATCGCTATCATCTGCGACAGCGTCGGCCAGATCGATCTCGGCTGGATCGAACAGACGAACGTCCTGCGAAACTCGCTCTTCGCCAGCGTCGCGCCGGTTGGATGGAGGGCCGCCGCATACCGGAGCCTGAGCAAGCTGGCCTTGGTCCTGCCGCTGTTCGATTTCGACGGCATGATGGAAGAACTGAGCGGCTATTATTGGGACGGCGAGACTACCGACGAGGGTGCTCGGCACTCGCTCGTCGAATACTTCGGGCAAGACCCTGAAGAGCTAACTCTACCCTCGCATATCGAGGCCCGGCGGCCCGACTTCATGCTGGCAGAGAACGCTGCCCCGATGAAGGCCTTGCCGGCATCGCTGAGGGCGAAGCTGCGCCGTCTGTCCGCCGCTCATGACGCGCTGAAAGAGCATTGGCGACAGGGCAACGCATGGTTCTTCGAGCGCAGCGAGGTGTCCGACTACCTGCCGGAGTACGAGGACGCCTCGTACCTACCGCCGATGACTACCGTCCCTTTCGACGCATTCGCCCAGGAACTGGACGAGGTCGGGCGGATCGGCATGGAAACGGCGTTCTTCAACATCGCGGGGCTTTGCCCGCTGCCGGAGGCTGATGCGATCGAGCGGTGGTTCGCTACGCTTCGCCTCGGCGCCGAGTTGATCGCGGCCGCTCAGGACCTGATCGACTTCAACCCGGCTGAGGTGCTCCGGTGAGCGCCGCCAAGGAATTGCGCTCGGCCGATAATTCGGTCGAGTTCGAGGCTGCCGGCGACGGCATGACTCTCGCCAACGCCATCCTGCTCTACAGCGGCGGCGGCAGCGCGATCGGCAAGAGCGCGTCGGCATTCGCCAGCATCCACGATGTCGAGCATGGCACGGATGGGCCGATCATCGCCGCCGGCAAGCCACTGACGCGCCAGCACCTGCGCCGTTGGGCCGAGGCCCTGGGCCGCAATGCGAAGCCCGAGATCCTACCGGCGAACGTGATCGCCGCGCATCCGGACGTGCTGGCGTGGTGGGTGCCGGAACAGGTCCGTCCGGCGCACTTCGACCTTTCTCGTCCGCCGACGGGGTTGCAAGCCTTGGCGCAGAAAACGACGATTGCCGTGCCGTATCCCGCGCACCTGTTCGTCGCGACACGGACTGGCCTTGGGGTCTACGCGCTTCCGTCCAACGCCCGGCCGGCGGCCGAAACGCCGGTGCTGCACTCGCCGGTCCTGAACGTCTTCCTCGGCGGCCAGCTCTGTTGGGGCAACATCGCGAAGCCGAGGGCGCTGAGCGTGTCAGCGATGGCGGAATATGAGCGCGCCGTTTTCGATTCCTGGTCGACGCACCCGAACGCCGGCCAGGATCAGACCGTTACCGGTAAGAGCGGCCTCGTCCGGCTGTGGGACGCGCTCGCTGCACGCAAGGCGAAGCGCTTCCCAGTTCGCCGCCTGAAGACCTTCTTCCCGCAACAACGTCGCCCAGCCGAGCACCGGCCAATCACGGTGGCGCAGATAATCGAGTGGGCATGCTGATGAGACTTGCTGAAGATCCTACAGGCGCCGCGGTGCTTGACGCGGTCCCTTGCTACCCGGTGCCGCCAGTCGGCCGATCGCCGGCGATCGACGCGCTGCGCACTGCCCGCGCGAGTCACGGGTTCGCGATCGGTGCCGATGGCATGATGCTGATCCTGCGACGCCCTTGGCTGAAGCTGGACTATCGGGTTACCGAAGGGCCGGAGTGCCATGCGCCGTATGGCGAGGCGGGGCCGGACGCGGTGCTGCTTCGATGCGGCCTGGTCCCCGGCGCGCTGCTGAACCAGATCCTCGATCACTTCCGCCAGGCGCTGCCGAATGAGGATGCCGCCTTCGTTCTCTGGAACGAGCGGACTGGCGAGTTCTCGATCGACTTCCCCGTGATCGAGAGGGCCACACCCTCCCGCCTGGTCTATCGCACCCCCCAGCCCGAGCCCGACTGTCACATCGTTTGCGACCTGCACAGCCACGGGACCGGCGCTGCGTTCTTCAGCGCAACCGACGACGCGGACGATCGGAACAGCACCAAGGTGGCAATCGTGGTTGGCCGCCTCGGCCGGCCAGGAGCACCCTCGTTCGCCGCCCGCCTGTGCGCCGGCGGCATGTTCCTAACCCTGCCCGGCCTTCCTTTCGCGGAGGCGCGCGATGCAGACTGATCGCCACTACCTGTCCGCCAAGCTGCAGGATGCCCGGATCAAGCTGCTGCTGGTCGGCTGCGGCGGGAACGGCGCGCAGATGCTGATGGGTCTTGCCTCTCTCGACACCGCCATGCGTGCGATCTCATCGCGCTCGCTCGATGTGACCGTGGTCGACGACGATACGGTCAGCGAGGCGAACCTTGGGCGCCAGCCGTTCTACCGCTGCGACCTCGGCGCATCGAAGGCGCGGACGCTGGTCGAGCGGATCAACCTTGCGCACGGTCTGGACTGGACTGCGGTACACGGCCGCGCGCCTGGGGCGGTCGACGTCCAATCGTTCGACTTGCTGATCACCTGCGTCGACACCGCCGCGGCAAGACGCGCCATCGGAACGGCAATCTTCGCCGAGCCTGACTTCTACAATCGCCAGCCGCCGCGCTACTGGATGGACCTCGGCAACCGCGCGACAGACGGACAGTTCCTGATCGGCTGCCCGAAGCGAAGCGGCAAGGATGAACCCAGGCGCCTGCCGACGGTGCTCGAGCATTTCCCCGAATTGGCTGACGATTCAATCGCCGAAGACGATGCCCCCTCCTGCTCGGTCGCCGAGGCGCTGGAGAAGCAATCTCTTTTCGTGAACCGGGTGGTTGCAAGCCATGCCTTGGCGCTGTTGTTCGAGCTGCTCGGCCGAGGCTCGATCGGTAATGCCGGCGGCTTCATCAACCTGTCGTCCGGTCAGGTAGCACCCATCCCCATGCCCGCAGCGTACAAGGATGCGCTTGAGGGAAAACCTAGCAAGTGACCTGCAGCGCCCCCCATGCGTCGATCCCGATGCATCGGGCGGGCGCGCCCTTTTCCTGCGCCGCGCTCCCGCTGCTGGCCGCTGTGGCCGCCCAGGAGCTCGCGCTTCGCGAGAAGCACTACCCCGCCATGATCCAACGCCGCGAGATCGGGCAAAGCGAGGCAGCCGCAGATCTGCGCGCCTGGCGCTCGATCGCAGCGCTGTTCGCCGCCGGCGCTGGCGACGAAAACTGGCGCGAGATCGAGGAAGCCGCCGATCGCGCGCTTGTCGGCCGCGATCAGGCCTGCCGTGCCAAGCCCGGCAACGCCTATCTCGAATCCCGCCAAGCCGGCGTCCGCTGGATCCTGGAGTGGATCATCTACTTCCGCGCCTTCTACGCCCGTCGCGATCGCGCGCTGCCGCCCCTGCCCTTCACCCCCGTCGTGCCGGTGATCGCATGAACGCGCCCACCCGCTTCCCGCGGACATCGGCGCCCTCGGCCGAGGCGATTGCCTTTGTCGAAGCCCTTGCGCGCGCCGCGGAAGCGCGGGACTATGCCCGCTCACGCGCCGGCGCCAGAAAGGAATCGGATGCGGACCGTAATCTACGCCCGCTACTCCAGTCAGCTTCAGAATAGTCGCTCGATCGAAGGCCAGCTCGCCGACTGCCGGGATCGGTGCGCGCGCGAAGGCTGGACGATCGTCGCCGAGTTCCAGGATGCTGCGATCAGCGGCGCGAAGGGCATCGACGAAGCGGCGCGCCCTGGGCTCAATGCCATGCTCGCGGCCGTCGAAGCCGGCGGCATCGACCAGGTGCTCGCTGACTCGACCAGCCGCATCGCTCGACGGGAGCGAGACTCGGCCGAGATCCACGAGATCCTCGCCCACGCCAACTGTCGCCTGTTCACCTTGGCCGACGGCGTTGTGCAGGGGCTTACCGCATCGATCAAGGCGGCGGTCGACGCGCAGCAGCGTCGCGATCTGGCGCACAACATCCGGCGCGGACAGCGCACCAGCGTGCTGCAGGGCCGGGCACCGGCTGGCATCGCCTACGGCTATCGCCGGGCCAACCGGTTCGACGATCGCGGTGAGCTCGTGCGCGGCATCCGGGAGGTGGACGAGGACAAGGCCGAAATCGTTCGGCGGATCTTCGCCGAGTTTGCCGCCGGCCGAAGCCCTCAGGCGATCGCCGAGGCGTTGAACGCCGAGGGCGTGCCCGGGCCGCGCGGCGCACATTGGAGCATCACCACCATCCGCGGCGATCGCAAGCGCCAGAACGGCATGCTGGTGAACCGGATCTATGTCGGCGAGCTGGTGGTCGGCCGAACCGCTAAGCTGGTCAACCCGCGCACCGGCAGCACGGTGATCCGGCCGATCGCCGAGGATCAGTGGCAGGCACAGCAGAAGCCAGAGCTGCGCATCGTCGACCAGGAAGTGTGGGACGCGGTTCAGGACCGCATCGCGAACGCGGCCTATGCCCCGTACAACAAGCAACAGCGGCCCAAGCACATCCTATCGGGGCTCGGGCAATGCGGCTCCTGCGGCAGCGGCTACATCCGCATCAGCGGCGAGAAATGGGGATGCTCGGCCCGCAAGAACGGCAAGGGCTGCGACAACGGCCGCATCATCGAGACAAAGCGGTACCTCAGCGAGGTGCAGCACGCCCTGAAGAACGATCTGCTGCACCCGGACCTGGTTGCGCACTATGAACGCGTCTGGCGGACGTCGCGGGCGGAGCGGATCTCGAACCAAAAGCGCGACCGCACCCGGGTCGAGCGTCGCCTTGCGGAAAGCTCGAAGAAGCTCGAACGCCTGGCGCACGCGATCGCCAATGGCGCCGGCGAGGTCGCGGAGATCGTGGCCCTGGCCGCGAGCGAGCGGAAGATCCGCGACGAAGCGAAGGCGGAGCTGGCGCAGCTCGAGGCGATGCAGCTGATCCCGCTGCTCCCCGGGCTGGCCGAGCAATATCGCCGGCAGATCGACGCGCTGCACGAGGCGCTCGAGGCGCCGGAAGCCAGCCTCGAAGCGGTCCCGAAGTTCCGCGCGCTGATCCACCGGATCGTGCTGACGCCGAACGCGGACGGCCGCGGCGTGCTCGTCCAGGTGGAGGGGCGGATGGATCAGCTGCTGTCGCTCGCCACCGGCGAACAGCTCGGTCAAGAGGGTTTGCGCCGTCACGTAGGTTGAAAGGTGATTCCCTTCACCCGCTCCAATTCTCGATCTCACGACATCCCACAGAGCTTTGTAAACCACGGAAATCTGCGGTATTTTTCGGGCCGTCCGGTTCGTGGTCGCTTGTCTCATCTCATCAAATCGCAACTGCAGATGGGGCCTTCTCTAAAATCGCGGGCCCCACTTTTTTTGCACGAGGCCCCACAGCGGGGGGACCTCGGGATGAGAGGTCCGAACCATACCGTTGAGTGATCTGTCGATCCGCAAGGCCAAGACCCGCGAAAAGGCCTACAAGCTTTATGACGAGTTGGGCCCCTACCTCATCGTGTCGCCATCCAGCTCCCGCCTCTGGCGGATGAAGTTCAAACACCGTGGCCTGGAGAAGAGGCTCAGCTTCGGCTCCTACCCGGAGGTCAGCCTGCGCGACGCGCGTAAACTGCGCGATGACGCGCGCGAGGTCTTTGCCGAGGGGAAGGATGCGTAGCCCCTAGCATTATAAACGCCGTCCGCTTTCAAGCCCTGCTGCCGTTCGAAGCCCAACCGGCGCGCCACGCTATCCGGTCGGCCGCTGCCGACGGTTCGTGGGCCTTGACGGCCGTCATCAAACGCCATGTCGAACGGCAGCTTCGGCTACGTGATCGCGTAGCAGATGACAGCAAGTGCACCGGGCGCATTCCACCGCTTTCCACATTGATATGGGGTCGAGGCAAAGGTGAACGCACCCTGTCCTCTCTCGCGCGCGCACGCGGTGAGGCGCGCCTTGATTTTCCGCTGCGTCGCCATGTGCGGCACATAGCTACCATGCAATTCGCGCGCGGGCCGGTGGCCTTCGAACTCCCCGGCCCGCGCGCAGGATCAGGCGGCCCTGGTCGCCTGATCCATAAGCGTCTTCGCCAGCACGATCGCGTCGGCTTCCTTCCTCTTGCCGGCCTGCACCTCGTCGGCGATCTCGAGCAGCCGACTGGCGATCACCGTGCCCGCCTGCGCCGCCTCGGTGATCCTGATACCGTTCTTGGCATTGGCGATGCGGTCCCATTCCGCGCGGATCGCCGCCCAATAGCCCTTGGTCGCCGCCCAATAGGCATCGGCCGCCTTCACGTCGTAGCCGTCGAAGCGGGTGTAGCTGTTCAGCACATATTCCTGGACGACCGGCTGCAGCGTGCCGTCGATCAGGCCCATCTTGGTGTTGTCCTGCCAGTGAATCCAGCCGGTCGGGGTCGGCTGGTGCCGGTTGATGCCGAGATAGCGGTCATAGACCGGTCCGCGCACCGCGTCGCGCCGGGCGAGTGGACGCCAGGTCCACCCGGAGCGCCAGCGCCGCACGCCACCCTCGGTGGTCCACTGGCCCCAGCCGCCATAGCGCGGGCTGTCATCGACCTGGTAGACGGTCTGCGACCAGCGGCCGCGCCGCATAACCTCGGGCACCGCTTCCCACTTCCATTCGTTCGGGCCGGCATAGACGAGCACACGCGCGGGCTCATAGTCCCAGTCCTGGCGCCAGTGCTTGATCACCATGGTCTTGCCACCCTGCTCGACCACCAGCAAGTGCTGGAGGACGATCCTCCGGCCGGTGTCTTCAATCACCCGCACCACTTCGTTGCCGCCGGAGATCGATCGGTCGATCGGGGTGTAGTCGGCGCGCCAGGCGGTCGACTCCTGCATGTCGAAGCGCACCTTGAAGGTGCCCGCCATGGCGAGGATGTCGCGCCGGTCGGCCGCGAACGAGGCCTGTTCCTCGGCGGCGCTGCGCGGTTTGACCGGGCCGTCTGCTGCCGCAGGAAGCGCCGGCACCATGGCCGCGAGGCTGAGGGCCAGCAGGCCGGAACGACGAAACTTCATGATGTGCCCTCCGATGGTCAGAAGCGGTAGCTGATCGAGACGCTGCCGTTGCGTCCCGGCTGGGTATAGGCGTCGGTGATCGTCGAGCTGGCGGCGAGGCCGCGCACGTCGTTCCACCAGGCATATTTCTTGTCGAGCAGGTTGAAGATGCCGGCGCGCAGCGTGAGCCCGTCCGTCACCCGCACGAAGGCGGTGGCGTCGACGATGGTGAAGGCATCCGGCCGGTAGCAGGCGGCGGTACACACGCCGGTGGTGGCGGTCGCTTCCTTGCGGGTGCTGTGCGTCACGATCAGCTGCCCCCCGAACGCCCCGTCGGGCGCGCGGTAGCCGAACCCGCCCACGATCTTCGCGGGATCGACCGTCGAGAGCGACGCCCGCGCCCCGTTGCGGATCACGTCACCATCGGCATAGGCGAAGGCGAGGTTGGCGCTGAAGCCGCGGCCGAGCTGCGCATCCACCCGCCCCTCGATACCGTTTACCCGCGCCTCGTCGAGATTGATGAACTGGTAGACCGCCGGGTTGGCGGGCGTGAACGCGCCGCCCACCACTTCCTGCGAGATGAAGTTGTCGTAATCGGCATGGAAGCCGGTCAGCTGCACGCGCACGCCGCCGCTGGCGAAGCGGATGCCGCCTTCGACGCTGCGGCTGGTCTCGGGCTTGAGGTTCGGATTGGGCTCGGAGCGATAGCCGAAGGCGAGGTTCTGGAAGAACTGGTTCACCTGGCTGGGTTCGGGCGCCTTGAATCCCTGGGCATAATTGGCGAACAGGCTCAACCCGCTCCCCAACGCCACCGTCGCCCCGATCTTGGGCGAGACGCGCGAGCCGCTCTGGCTGGCCGAATTGAACGTCGGCAGCGCGGCATCCTTGCGCGGATCGAGCGCGTAATGGTCGAAACGCAGCGCCGGGAACAGCGTCACCGGGCCAAGGCTGATCTCGTCCGAGACGAACAGGCCGGCCAGCGTGAAATCGGTGATCGGGAAGGCGCGGGTGGGATAGGTCTCGCCCGCTGGCGGCACGGTGCCGTCGCGGATGCCCTCCTGCCGGGTGCGGCTGGCATCGGCCCCGAGGATGAGGCGGTGGCGGAGCGCGCCGGTTTCATAGCCGAACATGATCTCGCCCGATCCGCCGAACACGCGATTGTCGAAGGTGTTCAGCCGGGTGCGATCGGCGAGCACGGTGCGGTCCTCGGCGGAGAACTGGCTGTCCTTGGCCTGCTGCCAGTAGAGACTGAGTCGCGTGTGCTGGATCGCGCCCTGCCCGGCCCAGGTCCAGTCAAATGCCGCGCGCTTGCGCCTGGTCTTGTCGTTGGCGGTGGTACCGGCGACGCTGGCGCTGACGCTGGTCAGCACGTTGCTGTCGAGATGGTTGTCCAGATATTCGCCAGTCAGCCGCAGCTTGTGCCCGTTGCCGGGCTCGTAGACGATCCGGCTGAGCACGGCGTTCGAATCGCCGTCCTGCGGATTGGCCTTGGTGCGGGCCGCCCCGCTGCCGCCGACGCTGCCCTTGTTCTCCAGCTCGGCGAAGTCGCGGCGGGTATAGGCGACCATCGCCGACCAGTCGCCGGACTTGCCCGCCAGGATGCCGGTCTCGCTCCACTCCTGGTCGGACGACTGGTAGCCGGCGCGCACCAGCCCGCCCATCGACTTGCCGCCGGTCAGGAAATCGCCGGGATCGGCGGTGGTGAAGCTGATCGCGCCAGCGAGACCGTCGCTGCCATAGAGCGCCGAGGCCGGCCCGCGCAGGATCTCCACCGATTTGACCAGCCCGAGATCGACATAGTCGCCGCGCCCGACGCTCTGTGCGCCGAAACTGAAGCCATCGGGCACACGCACGCCATCCACCTGGATCAGCACGCGGTTGCCGCCGATGCCGCGCACGACGAAGCCCTCATTGCCTGCGCGCCCGGTGGTGCCCGCTGCCGCGCCGAAGCGGGCAGGCTGGCGCGGCACGCTCACGCCCGGCTCGAAGCGCACCAGATCCTTCACGTCGTTGACCAACTGGTCGGCCATCTTCTCGTCGGTGACGACCGTCACCGTCGCGGGCACCTTCTGCGTATCGGTGGCGAGGCGAGTCGCGGTGACGGTGATCGTGGCGGGATCGGGCTTGCCGTCCTGCTCTGCGACGGCGGCGGTCTGCTGCGCCTGCGCGAATGCCGGCGCGGACGACAGGTAGGCGAACAGGCTCGCCGCCCCGGCCAGGCGGGCGATTGGATGAATCACGAAGGCTCCCCTTACTTGCTACTGCAACTGATTCGCACTTGCTATAGCCACAAAATAAAGGGTGTCAAACGGCGCCGTAACGATTAGCGGGTGGGCTTAATAAGCGCCCAACGTCAGTTCAGCGCCAAGCAGCCCTCCCACGAAGGCGCGCTGGCAGCTGGGTTCACGAGCTTCGCCGGAGTTGGTTCTAACGAGCGGCTTTGGCAAAGCCTGCCGTTCGAAGCGCTAGGCGTGAACGGCCTGAACTGATCGAAAGCGTCGGTCTCCACCGGCAATCACCACTGAGAGCCTGTTGGAAATGCGCCCTGCCGAATTTCCAAACGGTCTCTGAGCTCGGGCGATCAAGGCGCCCCTGCAACGGACACTGCGGCATCCAGGACATCACACAGCCCCAGCGACAGCAACGGATTGCCCACCAATCCACTCACCATGGCGGCTTGGATCGCGGTGACTGGCCATAGTTTCGCCAGCGGACCTACCACACGGTCCCGGATCAATGGGAGCAATCGGCTGTCGGATTGACAGACAGGCGTGAACAACGCGGTGAGCCATCGATACATCAGGATGTGGCGACGCCGCAGACGGATACCCTGCCGCCCCCCTTCGTCGATGCTGCCCCCTTGGCGAAGCCCCTGGGCGAGTGCCACGCGTCCAATAATGCCATGTTCGCGCCTTGCCGCGCAGGATGAGATCCAGCACGCGGCAATCTTGCCGATTGCGCCGGTGAATCTATGGTGCGGCCATGGCACATGTGCTGGTAGTGGAAGATGATCAGGCGACCGCGGAAGCAATCGCGGTCGAGCTTGGAGCGCATGGTCATTCCGTCGCCATTGCCGCAACCGGCGAGGCGGCGATGGCGTCGGCGCGCGCTGCCATCCCCGATGCCCTCACGCTGGACCGGCTGCTGCCGGACACCAACGGTTTGACCTTGCTGGCCGATCTTCGCAAGGCGGGAATCCAGGCGCCGGTTCTCATGGTGAGCGCATTGGGCGACGTCGACGAGCGCATCGCCGGCCTCCGCGCGGGTGGCGACGATTATCTGATCAAGCCCTTCTCTCCTGCAGAACTCGCGGTTCGGGTAGAGGTGCTGCTCCGCCGCGCCCGTCCCGACGTCGACACGACACTGCAGTTCGGCGGCGTCCGCCTGGACCTGCTCCGCCGCGAAGTGGAGGTCGCGGGTCAACCGGTGCGGCTCCTCCAGATGGAGTTCAAGCTGCTCGAGTTTCTCATGCGACACGCGGGCACCACGGTCAGCCGGAGGATGCTGTTCGAGCAGGTGTGGAATTATCACTTCGATCCAGGCGCCAACCTGATCAACGTGCATGTCGCCCGCTTGCGGCGCAAACTGGACGTGCCCGGCGCCGCTTCGGTGATCGCCACCGTGAAGGGCGAGGGCTATCGGTTCGATGCCGTCTGACCGGCTGCGCTGGCGCGACGTGCATGCCACGACGCCCTTCCGGCTGACCCTGCTGCTGGGATCGGCGTTTCTCGCCGCGCTCTGGGCCACGCTGGCGACCAGCTATGTCTTCACCGCGCACGAACTCACCGCGCGTAGCGATCAGATCCTGTTCACGCGCGCGAAGAGCCTGCTCGCATCGTCGCCGTCGACGCTGCCGGATCGCGTGCGCGCGGAGATCGCCAACGCCACGCCCGGCCTCAATTACTTCGCGCTGTTCGGACAGGACGGCGAGCAGGTGGTCGGCGACATCGATCTTCCCGCCCCGCCCCGGATCGGCGCGCCCTATGCAGTTCCGGCCGCGGCGGGCGTCCACGGGCCGCTGCGCGTCCTAGCGGTCCGCACCGCGGCAGGCGAGACGATCGTCATGGGCCGCGACATCTCGCCGATCCAGGATTTGCGCGTCCGGCTGCTCCAGATCCTGTTGGTCAGCGGGCTCGGCGGCACGGCGCTGGTCGTCGCAGCGGCAATGCTGCTCAGCCTGGGCCCGTTGCGGCGCGTTCGCGATCTCGAACGGACCAGCCGCATCATTGCCGCCGGCGGTCTCCACCATCGCATGCCGGTCGCCGGTCGCCGCGACGAGCTCGACCAGTTCGCCGCGACGGTAAACCTGATGCTCGACGAAGTCGCGCACGTGGTCGCCCAGGTGAAGAGCGCGACCGACGCCATCGCACACGACCTGCGCACGCCGCTCACCCGCGTGCGCGCGACGCTGTACCGGATGCGCCAGGAAACCGTGCTGCCCGACGCGGCACGCGGGGTGACCGAGCGGGCGATCGAGGATCTGGACGCGGTGGTCGATCGCTTCGCGGCGCTGCTCCGCATCGCCGAACTCGAGGCGAGCGGCCGCCGCGCGGGCATGGCATCCATCGACCTCCAGACGCTGCTGGGCGAAGTCGCCGAGCTGTACGATCCGCTGGCCGAAGAGCGCGGCGTTGCGCTGACTGTCGACCTGCGGGATCGGCCCCGGATCACGGCGGACCCGGAACTGCTGTTCGAGGCGGTGGGCAATCTACTCGACAATGCCATAAAGTTCACCCGATCCCAGGTCACGCTGCGGCTTCGCGAGCGCGAGGATCTGCCCGTCATCGAGGTGATCGACGACGGCCCCGGCATTCCCGCGGAAGAGCGGGAGGCGGTCTTGCGCCGCTTCCATCGGGCCAGCGGGGCGGCCGGCATTGAAGGAACCGGCCTGGGACTCGCGGTGGTCAGCGCCATTCTCCATCTACACGGCTTCACTCTGACCTTCGAGGACGCCACGCCCGGCCTGATCGCCCGCATCGCGCTGCGCGCATACCCGACGTGAAATTCATTTAATTCGCCATTGCTGCGGCGCGGGAGCAAATGGCGCGGCGCCGGTGCTGTGGCGTCCCCACCCACCCCCTAGCGCCCAGCGCCGGCACCCTGGTTCCCGTTGCGCAGGCTGCCCATGCTCCATCTCATCCGCATCGCGCTCAGCAAGCCGCTCACCTTCGTCGTCCTCGCGATCCTGATCGTGCTGGGCGGCGGCGTGGCGGCGCTGACGACACCGACCGACATTTTCCCCGACATCAAGATCCCGGTAATCGCCGCGGTCTGGACCTATCGCGGCCTGCCGCCCGAGGAGATGTCCGGCCGCGTCGTCTATTACTACGAGCGGCAGCTTACCTCGACGGTGAACGACATCGATCACATCGAGAGCCAGAGCCTCGCCGGCATCGGCATCGTCAAGATCTTCTTCCGCCCGAACGTCGACATCCGCACCGCCACCGCGCAGGTGACGAGCATGAGCCAGACCGTGCTCAAGCAGATGCCGCCGGGCATCACGCCACCGCTGATCCTCAACTACAACGCGTCGACGGTGCCGATCGTGCAGCTGGCACTCTCGTCCAAGACGCTGTCCGAAGCCAGGATCTTCGACCTCGGCCAGAACGCGATCCGCCCGGCGCTCGCCTCGGTGGGGGGCGCCGCCGTGCCCTCGCCCTATGGCGGCAAGGAGCGCCAGATCCAGATCGACATCGATCCGGCCGCGCTCCAGGCGCATCATCTCTCCGCCACCGATGTGGGCAATGCGCTCGCCCAGCAGAACCAGATCGTGCCCGCCGGCACCACCAAGATCGGCAGCTACGAATACAATATCCGGCTCAACAACGCGCCGCAGGTGATCGATCAGCTTAATGACCTTCCGATCAAGACCGTCGACGGCGCCACGGTGCTGATGCGCGACGTCGCCCATGTCCATGACGGCTCGCCGCCCCAGCGCAACATCGTCCGCGTCGACGGCCACCGCGCCGTGCTGATGACGATCCTGAAGAGCGGCGCGGCCTCCACCATCGCGATCGTCGACGGGGTCAAGGCGCTGCTGCCCAAGCTTTCGGAAACGCTGCCGCCCGACCTGAAGGTGCTGCCGCTTTCCGACCAGTCGCTGTTCGTCAAGGCGGCGGTAAACGGCGTGGTCCGCGAAGGCGCGATCGCGGCGGCGCTGACCAGCCTGATGATCCTGCTGTTCCTCGGCTCGTGGCGCTCGACCGTGATCATTGCCGCGTCGATCCCGCTGGCGGTGCTGGCGGCGGTCGCCGGCCTCGCCGCCGCCGGGCAGACGCTCAACATCATGACGCTGGGCGGCCTCGCCCTCGCGGTCGGCATCCTCGTCGACGACGCGACGGTGACCATCGAGAACATCAACTGGCACCTCGAACAGGGCAAGACGGTGCGGGACGCCATCCTGGACGGCGCGCGGCAGATCGTGCAGCCCGCCTTCGTCTCGCTGCTCTGCATCTGCATCGCGTTCCTGCCGATGTTCTTCCTGCCGGGCGTCGCCGGCTTCCTGTTCGCGCCGATGGCCGAGGCAGTGGTGTTCGCGATGATCGCCAGCTTCGTGCTCAGCCGCACGCTGGTGCCGACCATGGGCAATTTCCTGCTCCGCCAGCATGCCGGCACGCACACCGCCGAACACATGGTCAGCCATGACTCGATGGCCGGCACGCCGAAGAGCCGCAATCCGTTCCGCCGCTTCCAGCACGGCTTCGAGCAGCGCTTCGAGACGATCCGCCTCTATTATCTGTCGCTGCTCGGCTTCGCGCTCGCCCGGCGCAAGGCGTTCGTGCCCGGCTTCCTGCTGGTGGTGCTCGCCTCCTTCGCGCTGATCCCGATGCTGGGGCAGACCTTCTTCCCCTCGATCGACGCCGGGCAGATCAACCTGCACGTCCGCGCGCCCGTGGGCACGCGCATCGAGGAGACGGCCGCGCTGTTCGACCGGATCGAAGATCGCATCCGCGGCGTGGTCCCGCCCGACCAGCTGGTGTCGATCGTCGACAATATCGGCCTGCCGGTCAGCGGCATCAACCGCGCCTATTCCAACACCGGCGGCATCGGCCCGCAGGACGGCGACATCCTGATCACCCTGTCCAAGGAACACAAGCCGACCGACGGCTATGTGAAGGCGCTGCGCAAGGCGCTGCCGGATGCCTTCCCGGGCTCCACCTTCTCGTTCCTGCCCGCCGACATCATCAGCCAGATTCTGAACTTCGGCGCCCCGGCACCGATCGACGTGCAGGTCGCCGGCCCGGCCAAGAAGGCCAACGAGGCCTATGCCCATCTGCTCGCCGAAAAGATGAACCATGTCGCGGGCATCGCCGACGTCCGCGTCCAGCAGGCGAACGACTATCCCGAACTCGCCTTCGACGTGGACCGCGCCCAGGCCAACCGCGTCGGCATCACCGAGAACGACGTGACCAAGAGCCTGTCGGTCAATCTTGCCGGCAGCTTCCAGGTGGCGCCCGCCTTCTGGCTCAACCCGAAGAACGGCGTTTCCTACCCCATCGTCGTCCAGGCGCCGCAATATCGCGTGGACACCCTGTCCGATCTGCAGAACCTGCCGGTCACCGGCACCCGGGGCAGCACCCAGCTGCTCGGCGGCATCGGCACGCTCCACCGCGAGCCGAGCGCGGCGGTGGTCTCGCATTATGCGGTGCAGCCGGTGTTCGACGTCTATGCGACCACCCAGGGCCGTGACCTCGGCGCGGTGGCGGCCGGCATCCAGAAGGTTATCAAGGACACCGCCGGCCAGCGGCCCAAGGGCGCCACCGTCACGCTCCGCGGCCAGGTCGAGACGATGAACACCGCCTTCTCGGGCCTGCTGTTCGGCCTCGCCGGTGCCGTGGTGCTGATCTACCTGCTGATCGTCGTCAACTTTCAGTCGTGGATCGATCCGGCGGTGATCGTGTCGGCGCTGCCGGCGGCGCTGGCGGGCATCGTCTGGATGCTGTTCGCCACCCACACGCCACTCTCGGTGCCGGCACTCACCGGCGCGATCATGTGCATGGGCGTCGCCACCGCCAACTCGGTGCTGGTCGTCAGCTTCGCCCGCGAGCGGCTTGCCGAGACCGGCGACGCGCTGAAGGCCGCGATGGAGGCGGGCGCCACCCGCTTCCGCCCGGTGCTGATGACGGCGCTCGCCATGATCATCGGCATGGCGCCGATGGCGCTCGGCCTGGGCGAAGGCGGCGAACAGAACGCGCCGCTGGGCCGCGCCGTGATCGGCGGACTGATCTGCGCGACGCTCGCCACCCTGATCTTCGTACCCGTCGTGTTCAGCATCGCGCACCGCCGCGACAAGCTCCGTCAACCCTCCGACCTCGCAGCCGAGGACCTCGTATATGCAGAGTGAAGCCCCCCTCTCCCCCCAGACCCACGCCCCGCGTGGATTGAAGACGGCCGGGATCGCCGCCGTGGTGATCGCCGGTGCGGTGATCGCGCTCGGCACGATGAGCCGCGCGCACGACAATGGCGAGGCCCAGAACTGGTCCGATGCCCGCTCGATCCCGGTGGTGCATCTGGTGCCCGTCCAGGCCGCTGCCGCGACCGGTTCGCTCAGCCTGCCGGGCACGCTAGAAGCGTGGAACGCCGCCAAGCTGTACGCCCGCGTCGGCGGCTATGTCCGCGGCTGGGACAAGGATATCGGCGCCACCGTCGCGGCCGGCACGCCGCTCGCCCAGATCGACACGCCCGAGCTCGACCAGCAGATCGGGCAGGCGCGCGCCGACCTTGCCAGCGCCATCGCCAATGCGGGTCTCGCCAAGAGCACGGCCGCGCGCTGGAACGACCTGCTCACCACCCATTCGGTTTCACAGCAGGAAGCGGACGAGAAGAATGGCGAGCTCGCCGTGCGCAATGCGGCGGTCAACGGCGCCCGCGCCAATCTGAACCGGTTGCTGGCGATGAAGGGCTTCGCCACCATCCGTTCGCCCTTTGCCGGCGTGGTGACGCAGCGCGCCGCGGACATCGGCGATCTCGTGGGCCCGAGCAGCGGCAACCAGCAGCCGCTCTTCTCGGTCGCCGATGTGCGCAAGATCCGCATCTATGTGAGCGTGCCGCAGGTCTATTCCTCCGCGATCCATCCGGGCCTGCCTGCGACGCTGAGCGTGCCCGACTATCCGGGCCGCAGCTTCACCGCGCAGGTGGTCGGCCAATCGGGCGCGATCAGCCCGCAGAGCGGCGCCTTCCAGGTGCAGCTCGTCACCGACAATCCCGGCGCGCTGCTCAAGCCCGGCGGCTATGCCAAGGTCGGCTTCAACGTCGCGGGCCAAGCGGGCACGGTACAGGTCCCGGCGAGCGCGCTGGTCTTCCGGGCGGAGGGCGCGCGTGTCGCGCTGGTCGGCGCCGACGGGCACGTCCACCTGCAGGCGATCACCATCGGCCGCGATCTCGGCCCGACGGTGGAAGTGCTGGGCGGACTCAAGCCCGGCGACCGCGTCGTCGACAATCCGCCGGACTCGGTGAGCGAGGGCGAACTGGTGCGGGTGCAGCAGAGCCATGCGTAACCGCCTGACCTTCGCCTGCCTCGCTGTCGCCACTGCCCTGTCGGGCTGCGGCGCGGCGCCGGCCTATCGCCCGCCGGTCGTCCCCGCCCCGCCGGCCTTCAAGGAAGCCGGCCCCTGGGTCGCCGCGGCGCCGGCCCTGCCGGCCGAAGGCAGCTGGTGGACGATCTTCGCCGACCCCGTGCTCGACGGCCTCGAGCGCAAGGTGGCCAGCGACAATCCCACCTTGCAGGGTGCGCTCGGCCGCTATGAGGCGGCACAGGCCTATGTCCGCCAGGCCGGCGCGGGGCTGCTGCCCAGCATCGACGCCCGCGCGGACGTGACCCAGAACCGCCAGTCCGACAACCGCCCGTTGCGCGGCAGCAACCAGCCCGATGTCTATGCCGCCGACACCCTCTCGGCAGGCTTCAGCTGGGAGCCCGACCTGTGGGGCGGCCTCCACGCGCGCGTCGCAGCCGGCCGTGCCGAAGCGCAGGCGAGCGGCGACGACCTCGCCGCCATCCGGCTGGCGCTCGAAATCGAGCTGGCGCAGCGTTATGTCGCGCTGCGGGGGCTCGACGCGCAGGCGCAGATGCTCGGCGACACGGTGAGCGCCTATGCCCAGGCCGATGCGCTGATCCGGCGGCGTTTTGCCGGCGGCATCGCCTCGGGTATCGACGTCGCCCGGTCCGGTGCGCTGCTTGCGGATGCGCGGGCGCAGCTTGCCGACATCGCCGCATCGCGCGCGCTGGTGGAGCATGCCATCGCCAGTCTGGTCGGGGAGGCTGCGAGCAGCTTCACGCTCCCGGCCGAAGGCGGTCAGCCGGCAATCCCGATGCTGCCTTCGGTGCTGCCGTCAACGCTGCTGCAGCGTCGGCCGGACGTCGCAGCCGCCGAGCGCCGCATGTTCGCGGCGAACCAGGGCATCGGCGTAGCCCGCGCGGCCTTTTTCCCCTCGATCGGCATCGGCGGCAGCGGCGGTGTCCAGAACACCGCGCTTGCCGGGCTGGTCGCTGCTCCCAACACGCTCTGGTCGATCGGCCCCAGCGCCCTGCTCTCGATCTTCGATGGCGGGCGGCGAAGGGCGGAACTCGCCGCGGCACGCGCCCGCTGGACCGAAGCCACCGCGGACTATCGCGGCCGGGTGCTGACGGCATTCCAGCAGGTGGAAGACGGGCTGGCCCAGCTGCATCACTTCGGCGGCGAGGCGACTGCCCAGGCGGACGCCGTCAGGCTGTCGGACGAGGCCGAGCAGCTGGCGCTGAACCGCTACGAGAAGGGCGTGGTCACCTATCTCGACGTCGCGACCGCCCAGGCCTCGGCGCTGCAGGCGCGGCGCAGGGCACTCGATCTGCAAACCCGCCGACTGGATGCCTGTATCCGCCTGATCGGCGCAATCGGCGGCGGATGGCGCGATCGTTGATCTACACCGCATCGCTTGCCGCCGCGTAGCGGTGATCGACCGCTCGCCAACCTCAACGGCAGCTTCGGACTGGCGCTGCCGTTGAAACGCATGCCGAGGAGCGTCCTGATCTGTCGAAAGCGGCGGGCTGACTGCTCTACGCCGGAAGCCGTCAGAAAAAGCGCCGCGACAGGACCAAGGCAGCGGCCAACACGCCTAGCGAAAGCACCAGGCTGGACAAGACATAGCCGACCGCCATCGGCGCCTCGCCGCGCTCCCACAGCGCCACCGCGTCCAGCGAAAAGGTCGACCAGGTGGTCAAGCCGCCCAGGATGCCCGTGGTCAGAAACAGGCGAAGCGCGGGGTTCTCGATCTTGCTTCCAGCGAATGCGCCCATGATGAGCCCCATCAGCGCCGCGCCGGCAACGTTGACGATGAAGGTACCCCAGGGAAATGCGGTGGTCGTCCACCGCGCGACGAGAATGCCGACGCCGTAGCGGGCCATGCCGCCAAGCCCCGAACCCAGAAACACGCCGAGAAAGCCAAGCCACAACGGCATCGATCATCCCATCCACAGCGTTTGAACGGCGGTCCTCGCCCACAGCCCGGCGACCGGCAGGCGAAAGCGCGCCACGGGCAGCAGCTCCATCAACCGCATGCCGGCCCAGGTGCCGGCGCGCATCCCTGTCGCAAGGGAGCAGATGGCCCCGCCTGGAACAACCACCCTTTGGTATACGACCCATTTTACGAGATGCTTGGCGATCGCCGTCGTCGCTGCACGCGCGACATGGGCGCCGACGAACAGCGTGAAGATCGCCCGCATCGCTGCCCAGCCTGGCTAGTGCGCCATCAACAGCGGCATGTCGGCGGCGGCGAGGATGTGCCTTGTGGTGCCGCCGAGCAGCCATTCGATCAGCTGGTTGTGACGATAGGCGCCGGTCACCAGCAGATCCGCCCCGACCGCCTTCGCTTCGGCGACCAGCTGCGCGCCGAGATTGTCGTCGAGGCGGGGGACGATGTGCCGCTCGTGGCGGACGCAGATGCTGTCGAGCAGCGGCTCCAGCTGGAGCGCCGGATCGTCCGCCGCGCCGATGCGGATCGCGGTGACCCGCTCGGCCATCCGCAGCCAGGGTGCGGCCGCCTCGATGGCGTGCCGGGCATTGTCGCTGTCGCTGAGCCCCACCGCCATGTGCGCGAAGCGGGTGCGGCCGTTGGCCCGCCATCCCGGCGGCACGATCAGCGCAGGCTTGTCGGTGGAGAAGATCGCCGCGTGCAGCGCATCGGCCGTGTCCATGGTTCGTTCGCGCGCGATCACGATCAGTGCATCGGCCGTTGCCGCTTCCCGCGTCACGACCGCCTCTTCGGTGCCGACGATCGACCGCCAGTCCACCCTTGGCATGCCCTCCCCGGCCCCGGCGTTCCAGGCGACGAAGGCGGCATGCGCGGCGTCACCGCGCGCCTGCGCCGTACCTTCGTCGCGCTCGCGCAGGCGCTGGAACTCGATTTCCTCGCTCGATGCGACGATATGCTCCGGGTCGACGATCACGTTGAGCGCTTCGACCGAGGCGCCGCCCAGCGACGCCGCCGCGACGGTCGCGGCATCGAGACAGGCGGGCGCGCTGTCGGCGCCGACGAGGATGGCGAGCAGCTTCATGGCATTCTCTCCTTGGGCGATGCGCGGTCAGTCGGGCTGGGCGGCCAGCAGATCGGGGGCGGCATCCTGGTGGCGCACGCCCTGCGCCAGGCGCGCGGCGCGCGCCTCGCGCAGGGTCACGGCACCGGCGGAGAGGCGCGAGGCGCGCTTGGGCACCGCGATCCGCTGCGACAGATAGATGCCGTTATGACCCGAGCAGATATAGGCGACGAAGCAGGCGACCGCGATCGGCACCGCATGGGTGGCGCCGAACAGCTCGATGCCCATGATCGTGCAGGCGAGCGGGGTATTGGCCGCGCCCGCGAACACCGCGACGAAGCCGAGCCCGGCGAACAGGTCGATCGGCGCGCCGAGCAATCCGCCCAGCGCATTACCGAGCGCGGCGCCGATGAAGAACAACGGCGTCACCTCGCCGCCCTTGAAGCCGGCGCTGAGCGTAACGACCGTGAACAGCATCTTGAGCGCCCAGCTCCAGGGATCGACCGGCCCGGTGAAGAACCCCACGATCGTCGGGTCGCCCGGGACGGCGGACCAGACCCCGAGCCCGAGATAGCCGCGCGTGCCGGTGATCCACACCAGCGCGATCACCAGCACCCCGCCCAGCGCCGCGCGCGCTGGGCCGTAGGGGATGCGCGCCTTGAGCAAGCCGCCCAGTGCATGGTTCGCCTCGGCAAAGGCCAGGCCTGCCACGCCGAACAACACGCCGGCCAGCGCGGCCTTGGCAAGCAGCAGCGGCTCGACCACCAGCGCGCCGCCGACCGCGCCCGCGGTGGCGATATGGTAGGGGGTATGGTGGATGCCCCAGGCATGGCAGGTCCAGTCGCCAACCAGCGCGGCGAGCAGGCACGGCACGATGCCCGCATATTCGACGCGGCCCACCGCCAGCACCTCCAGCGCGAACACCGCGCCCGCCAGCGGCGTGCCGAACACCGCGCCGAACCCCGCCGCCACGCCGGCCATCAGCAGAATGCGCACGCTCGGCGGATCGAGCCGGAAGCGGCTCGCCACCGCGCTGGCCAGGCTGCCGCCCAGCTGCACGGCGGTCCCCTCGCGCCCCGCCGATCCGCCGAACAGGTGCGTCGCGATGGTGCCGAGAAAGACGAGCGGCGCCATCCGCAGCGGCACGCCGCCGCCCGGCGCGTGGATCTGCTCGACGATGAGGTTGTTGCCGGCCTCCACCGATCGGCCGAGCCGGTGATAGAGCAGCGCGATCGCCGCGCCACCCAGCGGCAGCAGATAGAGCAGCCAGGGATGATCGAGCCGCGCCTTCGTCGCCGCATCCAGGCTCCACAGGAAGGCGGCGCACAGGGTTCCGACCATCGCCGCCATCGGGACGAGGAGCAATGCCCAGCGCACCACCGAGAGCGCATGGTCGTGGCGGTCGCGGACGAACGCCACCAGGTTGAACCGATCGATCAGAGTACGGAAAGTAGCGCGCACGATTCCTCCTTGCTGCCTTGCGGCGCCTGGTAGGAATCATCGGCCCTTGCGAGGGCGGTTCGGCCAGAAGGCCCGGCGGAAATCCATCGCCGCTGCCGCGCATATGCGGGCGCCGCACGGACTCGTCAACGTCGACGGCACGCAGAAAGACCGAATACGCCTTAGAACCCAAGCCCGATTCGCACGAACACCGTTCTTCCGTTGAAGCCGAACGGCGAAATCGCGTTGTACGGCTGGGTCCCCGCATTGTCGGCCCCGTTGGTCCCCGCCGCTACCGAGGCTGCCGAGGACGCGATATTCTCGGCCGGATAGACGTCGAACAGGTTCTGCGCGCCGGCGCTGAATCGTAGCGTGCCGGTTGCCTGCCAGGACAGTTCGAGATCGGTCAGCAGCGCCGCGCCGAAGCGCTGGACGATATCCGCATTGGCGCTGGTCGGCGACACCGGCACCAGCCGCACGTCATAGCCGGGGACGAGCGCCGCGATCTGGGCCGGCGTGCGATTGGTCAGCGCGACGGTGGAGACCTCGCCGTAGCGCGTATTGGTCAGCGACACGGCGAACGGCCCGCGCGTGTAGCTGAGGTCGAGCGTCGCCTTGGTCCGCGGCAGGCTGTCCGAGAAGCGCAGTTGCTGCGTCAGGTCGAACAGCGGCGTGGTGAGGCCGAGTGCGGCGAGCGGCGCCGGTGTGCCGGCGATCCGGTCGAAGCTGGTCCTGTTGTAGTTGCCGGCCAGCGTGCCGCTGAGCACGCCCCCCGCCAGCCGGGTGCGATAGTGCAGCACCAGATCCACGCCGCGCGTGTTGGTGTCGACCGCGTTGGTCAGATAGGAAATCGCGCTGAAATTGCCCTGCCCGTTCGCAGCAAGAAAGGCGGTCAGCCGCGCATCCTGGAAGGTGGAGGAAATCGCGATCCGATCGCGCACCCGGATCCGATAGGCGTCGAGCGTCGCGGTGAGCGCGCCCGCTTCGAACACCAGTCCCGCCGAGAGATTGCGCGAGGTCTCCGGCTTGAGATCGGTCGCCCCCGCCAACCGCGCGGCCGCGCTGTCGACGGCGGCGACGCGAACGATCGCCTGCTGCCCGTTGAGGATCAGCGTGTTCGATGCGTTGTAGCCCGATTGCGCGAGCGCCGGCGCCCGGAAGCCGGTGTTGTACGACGCACGCGCCGCCAGCCCGCCGACCAGTTCCAGCCGCCCCGCGACCTTGAAATTGGCGGTGTCGCCGAAGTTCGAATACTGTTCATGGCGAACCGTGCCCTGCAGCAGCAGCCGGCCGAACAAAGTCTTCTCGGCATCGCCATAGACTGCCCAGCTGTGCCGGCCCAGCGACGCCCGGTCGTCCGGCCCGTTGCTCGGCCCGGGCTGCGCGCCGATGATCGCCGGCCGGCCAGCATTGGGCCCGTCTAGGATCGGCACCCCGCCGTTCCGGTAGCCGGCCAGATCGCCGGAGAACAGGCGGTAGGTCTCCTCGCGATATTCCAGCCCCGCCGCGAGCTTCAGCGGATTGGCGTCACCCAGCGGGATTTCGCGGGTGAGGTCGAGGTTGCTCGTCCACTGGTAGAAGTCCGAGCCCAGCCGGTAGAAGCGCCGCGGTGTCGCCGTGCCGTAGGAGACGTTGACGCTGTTGTCATAGTGGAGGTCCTGGGTATTGACCCCGTAGACGGTCGAGAGGTCCCATCCGAACCCGGCGAGCGCGTCGCCGCGCAGGCCCATCGCCACCGACAGGTTCTCGATTCGCGAATCCAGGGTCGGACGATAGCCGTCGGGATTGATCGCGCGGATCGTCTCGTCCTGGCCTGCGCGACGGAAGAAATATTCGATGTCGCCGTCCAGCCGGTTGTAGCCGCCGAACGCATAGACCTCGACCTGATCCGAAGCGGGCGCCGCGAAATTGGCGAAGAGCTGGACGTTGCTGCTCGGCTGGTCGCCGAAGCGGAACACATTACGGTCGATCGTCGCCTCGCGGGGATCGAGGGTTCCACTGGACGGGGTCAACCCAGTGCCGGAGCCGTAATTGCCCGAGATCGCCGTCGGCCGACCGGCAGCGTTGATGCCGAAATATTGCTGCCGCGTATCGGGCCGGGCGCGGTTGGTGCCTTCGTGCTGCTGGAACGATGCGGTCAGCCGCAGCACGCCGTTCTCGCCAATGCGCAAGCCGGACGAGACGCTGGCCTCGCCATAGGCGCCGTCCCCGCGCGTCGTGATACCGCCCGTCGCCTGCACGCGCGTGCCCACCGAACGATCGAGGATCAGGTTGATCACGCCCGAGATCGCATCGGAGCCATATTGCGCCGAGGCGCCGTCACGCAGCACTTCCGCGCGTGCCAGCGCGAAGGAGGGGATGGCGTTGAAGTCGACCGACACGTCGCCGCGCCCGATGCCGTTGCTGGTGTTCAGATCGCTGGCGGCATGCCGGCGCTTGCCGTTGACCAGCACGAGCACCTCGCCCGGCCCCAGTCCGCGCAGCGAGGGCGGAACCAGATAGTCCCCCACCCCCGAGCCGAGCGGGCGCGGGGTGTTGAAGCTCGGCACCGTCACCTTCAGCTGCTGGATCAGGTCGACCCGGCCGCTCTGCTGCAACTGCTCGCGCCCGATCGCGTCGACGGGCGTCGCCGACCGGGTCGCGCTCCGCCCGCCGAAGCGGCTGCCGGTGACGATGATCGCGTCGCCTTCGGCGTCTGCGACCGGTGCGCGCTCCTGGGCGAGCGCGGGCATGGACATTGCGGCAGGAATCAGGAACGCAGCACGACGTGCAGAAAGATTCACCAGGTCCCCCTTCAAAGAGCGATGATATATTGTATCAGAACGCGTGTGAAGGACCGACGGGGATCCGTCAAGCGGGGGGCAACACATTGAACGGACGTCGCGATGTTCTGGGCCTGGCAGGTAGCGCCGCTGCGGGAAGCCTGCTCGCGGGGCCGTTGCACGCACGGCCTGCCGTGGACGACTGGGCAGGCCGCTACGACGTCGATCGCAGCATCGCCAATTTCGACGCGGCTTATTATGGCGCGATGACGAAGACGGTGGCTGCCGCCTATCGGCAGCATGGCGACTGGGTGAACCGCCACAACGCGCTGTTCCTGCGCAGCGCCCTCCCCGGCCCGTCGCGCGACGCGCGCCTGCAACCCGCGATCGAGAGCGTCGCCACGCTGGTCGGCGCGAAGCCCGGCGAGATTGCCCTGTGCGCGGGCGGTACCGAGGCGCTCTACGGACTTATCGTCAACTATCGTCCACTGAAGGCCGGCGAGGCCGTGCTCACCGCCGATACCGATTATGACGAGATGCAGTTCGCGATGGCACACCTGGCAGCAACGCGCGATGCGCGGCACGTCCGGATCACGCTACCCGAGCCCGCCACCACGGCGAACATCCTCGCCGCCTATTCCCAAGCCCTGCGCGACACGCCGCGGCTCAAGCTGCTGCTCATCACCCATGTCTCCAATCGCAACGGGCTGGTGCTGCCGGTCCGCGAAATCGCCGCGATGGCCAAGGCGCAAGGGGTGGACGTGATCCTCGACAGCGCCCAGTCGGTCGGGTTGCTGCCCGTCGACGTGACGGCACTGGGCGTCGACTTCATGGGGTTCAGCCTGCACAAATGGGTGGCGGCACCGCTCGGCGTGGGTGCGGTCTACATCCGTGCCGACCGGCTGGGCGACATCGCGCCCTGGCTCGGCAACCGCATCCACCCCGACGCCGACATCCGCGCGCGGATACCTTCCGGCACGGTGGACTTCGCCGCACGCCTGACGATCCCGGCGGCCATCGCCGAACACCATGCCCTGGGCCCGGCGCAGAAGCTGGTGACGCTGGTCGAAAAGCGCCGTTACTGGGTCGACCGCGTCCGGGACGTGCCGGGCCTCACCATCGTCCACCCCGAGGAAGCCGATCGCTGCGCAGTGATCGGGGCCTTCCGGCTGCCCGGCCAAAACAGTTGGGACAAGACGCGCGCCGCCCAGCAGCGCTTCCTCGACAAGCATCGCGTCCTGGTCGTCGCCAAGCAGGGGCTCGCCTCCGGCCCGGTGCTGCGGGTGACCCCTTCTCTCTTCAACACCGATGATGAACTCGACCATCTGGCACATGCAGTACAGGAAGAACGCGGCCTATTTGCTTGAGGTCAGGCGCTGGCGATATCGCGCGGCGAATTGGCGCGATCGGCGCTCGATCCCGTTGCGCCCCTGGCGTGGTTCGCCGACGAAGTGGGTCAACATCCTGCCATCTCGCGCTACAGCCAGCCCAGCGCGCGGAAGCTCGCTGTGCCGTCGCGCGCCAGCACGAGATGGTCGACCAGCCGCACCTGGACCGGTTCGAGGGCGACGAGCAGCCGGCGGGTGGTCGCGCGGTCGGCGGCGCTGGGCGTCGGGTCGCCGCTCGGGTGGTTGTGCGCCATCACCATTGCGGCAGCGTCGAAGGCCAGCGCGTCGGCCACCACCCGCCGCACGGGGATGTCGACCATGTCGCCGTGCGCCCCCTGCAGGTGCCGCATGCCGAGCAGGCGGCCGTCGCGCGCCAGATAGGCGAAGGCAGCGATTTCGGTGCGCGCCTCGGCAAGTCTGCCGAACAGCGCGCGCGCGGCCGGCAGGTCGAGGATGTACGGATCCGGACACGCAAGCACCATGGCCCGGCATGCCACCCGATGCCGGCAGCCTGAACGGCAAGCCGATCCGCTCCGGACCTCCGGAATGGTGCGAAGCCGGATGACTCGGCCAGCGCGCGCCGCTAGGTTCGCAGCCATGCACCAATATCTCGACCTGATGGCCCGCGCGCTCAACGATGGCGTGGAGGTGATGGACCGCACCGGCACCGGCACCCGCAGCGTGTTCGGCGCGCAGATGCGCTTCGACCTGCGCCAGGGCTTCCCGCTGCTCACCACCAAGAAGCTTCACCTCCGCTCGATCCTGATCGAGCTGCTGTGGTTCCTGCGCGGCGACACCAACGTTCGCTGGCTGCAGGAGCGCAAGGTGAGCATCTGGGACGAATGGGCCGACGAAAACGGCGATCTCGGCCCGGTCTATGGCAAGCAGTGGCGCGACTGGGAGGCCGCCGATGGCCGCCATATCGACCAGATCGCCGAGCTGATCGCAACGCTGAAGACCAACCCCGCCTCGCGCCGCATGGTCGTCTCCGCCTGGAACCCCGGCGAGCTGGGCGCGATGGCGCTGGCGCCGTGCCACTGCCTGTTCCAGTGCCATGTCGCGAACGGCCGGCTGAGCCTGCAGCTCTACCAGCGCTCGGCCGACATCTTCCTCGGCGTGCCGTTCAACATTGCCAGCTATGCGCTGCTCACCCATCTGCTGGCGCAGCAGGCCGGGCTGGAGGTCGGCGACTTCATCTGGACCGGCGGCGACTGCCACCTCTATCTCAACCATCTCGACCAGGCGCGGGAGCAGCTGAGCCGCAGGCCGGGGCCGCTGCCGCGACTGGAGATCCTCCGCAAAGCGCCGTCGATCGACGCGTACGAGTATGAGGATTTCGCGATCCACGACTATGTCGCGCAGCCGCACATCAAGGCACCCGTGGCGATATGATCAGCTTCCACCTCGCCCGGGCGGACAATGGCGTGATTGGCCGCGACGGCCAGTTGCCCTGGCGGCTGCCCGCCGACCTCAAGCGTTTCAAGGCGCAGACGCTGGGCCGGCCGATGATCATGGGCCGCAAGACCTTCGAGTCCTTTCCCGCCCCCCTGCCCGGCCGGCGCCATATCGTGCTGACCCGCGACTCCGGCTGGCAAGCCGATGGCGCCGAGGTTGCGCGTGACGTCGGGCAGGCGCTGGCGCTGGCGGGCGAGGATGTCGCGGTGATCGGCGGCGCGGAGGTGTTCGCGCTGTTCCTGGACCGCGCCGATCGGATCGAGCTGACCGAAGTCCATCTCGATGCCGAGGGCGACGCGCACGTTCCCGCCTTCGATCCCGCCGATTGGGCGGAGACCGCGCGCGAGCCGCATCCGGCGGAAGGAGATCGCCCCGCCTATGAATTCGTGACGCTTCTCCGGCGGCGATGAAGCGCCCGATCCTGATCGGCGTCGCGGCGGTGCTCGCCGTCGCAGCGTTCGGCGTTTTCGGGATCGCCCCGGCGGCGGTGGAGGCGGGGAGGAACCGCGTCGTGGCCACGCGTCTCCCCCATGTCACGCCGCAGACCCGCGCGCTGCATGCCAGCCTCGCCATCGCCGACATGCATGCCGATACGTTGCTGTGGCGGCGCAACCTGCTCGATCGCGCCAATCGCGGCCAGGTCGACCTGCCGCGGCTCCAGGCGGGAAATGTCGCGCTGCAAGTCTTTTCCTCGGTCACCAAGACGCCGCGGCACCAGAATTACGACGCCAACGGTGCCGACAGCGACAACATCACACTGCTCGCCATCGCGCAAGCGCAGCCGCCGCGCACCTGGGGCTCGCTGCTCCAGCGCTCGCTCTGGCATGCGGAGAAGCTGGAGCGCGCCGCCGCCGCCTCGGGCGGCGCGCTGCGGGTGATCCGCACGCCTGCCGAGCTCGCCCGACTGCTCGCAGATCGCGCCGCCGGGCGGAAAGTGACCGGCGGCCTGCTCTCGATCGAGGGGCTGCAGGACCTTGAGGGCAATCCGGCCAATCTCAATAGGCTCTACGCGGCCGGGTTCCGCGTGGCCGGGTTCGCACATTTCTTCGACAATGAAGCAGCGGGCTCGATGCATGGGCAGGCCAAGGGCGGGTTGACGCCGCTCGGCCGGCAGATGCTGCGGCGGATGGAGGCGCTGGGCATGGTGGTCGATGTCGCCCATGCCAGCCATGCGGCGGTGGCGGACATCCTCGCCTTGGCGCGGCGGCCGGTCGTCTCCAGCCATGGCGGCGTGCAGGCGACCTGCAAGGTCAACCGCAACCTCACCGACGCCGAGATCCGCGGCATCGCCCGCACCGGCGGCGTGGTGGGGATCGGCTATTGGGAGGCGGCGGTCTGCTCCACCAGCCCCGAGGCGATGGCGGCGGCGATCGCGCATGTCCGCGATCTGGTGGGGATCGACCATGTCGGGCTGGGTTCGGACTTCGACGGCGCGGTGACCACGGGGTTCGATGCATCGCAGCTGGTGGTGGTGACCCAGGCGCTGGTCGATCGCGGCTTTTCCGAGCAGGAAATCGCCAAGGTGATGGGGGGTAATGTGCTACGGGTACTGAAGGCGGGGATGGAGCGAGGGTAAAACCCAAGCCCCTCCCCTTCAGGAGCGGCAGGTGAACCGCGCCCCGCGCGGTTCAGGTCCGCCTGGGAGGCGGACCGACCTGACGCTGGGTTGGGGTGGGGCTGTGTCTCACCGAGACCAAACTTTCGTTCTGGAATCCCTCCACCTCAACCCCTCCTCCAAGGAGGAGGGGCTTAAGCGCGCGCTTCGCACTCGACTCTCTAACACCATTGGCATCCCCTCGGCCAATCCCTATAGCCACCCCATGCAGCGGCTGGACGGCGGCTCGGCGGTTCCGCTTCCTCTCCGGGATGCGATCGTCGCGCTCGGGAATTTCGATGGCTTCCATCTCGGGCACCAGGCGGTCGTCGGCCGCGCGGTGGCGCGTGCCCGCGCCGAGGGACGCCCGGCGATCGTCGCCACCTTCGATCCGCATCCGCGCCGCTTCTTCCAGCCCGACGCCTCGCCCTTCCGGCTGACCACGCTCGACCAACGCGAGCGGCTGTTCGCCGCCGCGGGCGCCGACGGCATGCTGGTGTTCCACTTCGACGCTACCCTCGCCCGGCTCACCGCGCGCCAGTTCGCCGAGCAGCTGGTCGACACGGCCGCCGCCGCCGGGGTGGTGACCGGCGAGGACTTCACTTTCGGCAAGGGCCGCGAGGGCAATGTCGCGACCCTGGCCGCGCTGGGTGCCGAGCTAGGCTTCACCGCAGAGACGGTGGGCGCGGTAGCGTTGGACGGCCAGATCGTATCCTCCAGCCGCATCCGCGAGCATCTCAAGGCCGGCGACCCGCGCGGTGCCGCGATGCTGCTCACCCGCCCCTTCGCAATCGCCGCGGAAGTCGAAGGCGGCGCCAAGCTGGGCCGCCAGCTCGGCTATCCCACCGCGAACATGCGCCTCAGCAGCTATCTTCGTCCGAAATATGGCATCTACGCAATCCGTGGCCGGCTGCCCGACGGGCGCGTGCTGAACGGGGTAGCCAACCTGGGAATCCGCCCGAGCTTCGATCCCCCGACCGAATTGCTCGAGAGCTTCTTTTTCGATTTCAACGGCGACCTGTACGGCCAGACGGTCGAGATCGAACTGATCGCATATCTCCGGCCCGAGGCCAAGTTCGACAGCCTCGACGCGCTTACCGCCCAGATGGACGAGGACGCCGCACGCGCGCGCCAGCTGCTTTCAGCGCGAACCTGACCCCGCCGTTCCTGCTCCTGCGTGCCACGCCGCTCTTGTGAGAGTTGGTCATGTCGTGGTGTTACACCATGTCGCGACACGTTTCAGATTGATGCTGTTAGGCAACAGTGAAACATTGCTGCACAAACGCATCATAGATAATAGATTTGGTTCTTTCCTCCTTCCTGTAACGACCGCAACTGTGTTGTACAAGCCACAACACCAAAACAAAGCCACGCGCTGCGGACAGCTTCTTTACATCTTGGTTACAGCGGCTCATGCGCCGCCACAGTGTCGTCGCCAGCAGCGCTGTCGACACCATCTAGGGAGAGCGCGTGCCCCTCCGCGCCGGCACGGTGCTGGCAGGAATGGGCGCCGTGGCGTTTTTCGCCGCGCCCGCATTTGCACAGGACCAGAATGGCGCGGCCGATGCCGCCCAGCAGGGTGCCGGCACCGAAATCGTCGTGACCGGCTCGCGTATCGCGCGTCCCGACCTCCAGTCGTCGACCCCGGTCGCCGTCGTCAGCGCGGAGCGCATCGAGCAGACCGGTGCGTCGAACATCCAGGACGTGCTCGCCACGCTGCCGTCTGTCGGCCAGAATGTCAGCCGCACCAGCTCGAACTTCTCGAACACCGGCAACGGCACCGCGACGGTGAACCTGCGCAATCTCGGCTCGTCGCGCACCCTGGTGCTGATCGACGGCCGTCGTACGCTGGGCATCGCCGGCAGCCCGGCGGTCGACGTCAACAACATCCCGACCGATCTGGTCCAGCGCGTCGAAGTCGTCACCGGCGGCGCCTCGGCCGTCTATGGTTCGGAAGCGATCGCGGGCGTGGTCAACTTCGTCCTCAAGAACGACTTCCAGGGCCTGCGCGTCCGTGCGCAGAACACGCTGTCGGACAAGGGCGACGCAGCCCGCCAGTATGTCTCGATCACCGGTGGCCAGAACTTCGGCGGCGGCCGTGGCAACGTGACCGCGAACTTCAGCTACGACAATGATCACGGCCTGTACTCGCGTGATCGCAGCTTCTCCGCGCGCGACCTCCCGAACCGCAGTGCCTATGCCTCGCAGGGCGTGTTCGACGTCAGTGGGCCGAATCAGCAGTCCTTCACGCCGAACAGCCCCAGCACCTTCACCTTTGGTCCGGGCAACAACCTCAAGGGGTACCAGGGTCCGAACATCGACGGGTATAATCGAAACGGGGATCGCCTCTTGTCGGTGCCGGTCGAACGCTACCAGGGCGCAGTGCTGGCGCACTATGACTTCTCCGATGCCTTCAAGCTTTATGCGCAGGGCCAGTACAGCCGCACCAACTCGAACGCCTCGCTTGAGCCCGCAGCCATCTCGAACACCGGCCCGAGCGCGGCGCTGAACTTCGATGGCTCTGCTTATGCCGGCATCCCGATCAGCAGCCCCTATGTGCCGGCTGCGATCCGCGCCGCCGCCATCGCGAACGGTGTGGACACGATCCAGTTCCTTCGTCGTTCGAACGACATTTTCAGCCGCAGCAACAAGAACGAGCGCGATTTCTATCGCGGCGTGCTCGGCGCGAAGGGGCAGTTCACTGCCGGCACCAACTGGTCGTATGACATCTATTACGAGCACTCGGAAAGCCGCGACCACACCACCGCCCAGTCGATCTACACGCCCAACTACGGTGCGGCGCTGAGCAATGAGATCGGCCCCGACGGCCAGGTGCGCTGCTCGGATACTGCGGCGCGTGCGGCGGGCTGCGTGCCGATCAACATCTTCGGCGCCAACACCGTCACGGCGGCAGCCGCGCAGTTCCTGCAGAAGTATACCGGCCCGACCCGCAACGTGACGCTCGTCGACGGCGGCACCGTGCAGTTGGTCAACGGCACCAACGTTGCCTATGACTATCTGGCGAAGGTCAACCAGGACGTCGTGTCCGGCAGCATCAACGGCGACCTGTTCTCGCTGTGGGGCGGCCCGGTCGCACTGTCGTTCGGCGGCGAATATCGCCACGAAAAGAGCACCGAGACCTTCGACCCGTTCACCCAGGCGGGCCTGAGCGCGGGCAACCAGATCACCAACACCCGCGGCAGCTTCAACGTCAAGGAAGGCTTCGTCGAAGTCGTCGCCCCGATCGTGGAAGACCGCCCGGGCCTGAAGTATCTGGGCCTGGAAGGTGCCGCGCGCTACGCCGACTATTCGACCGTCGTCGGCGTGTGGAGCTTCAAGGGCGGCGCGACCTTTGCACCGACTTCGGACATCCGCTTCCGCGGTGTCTACTCGCGCGCAACCCGTGCACCGAACATCGGTGAACTGTACGCATCGATCAGCCAGACCTTCCCTTCGGTCAACGATCCTTGCGACCAGGGCACGAACGAGAGCGACAAGATCCCCGCAGCTTGTGCGAACGTACCGGGTCGCGCGAACACCATCGCCAGCCGCGGATCGTTCACCTATTCGACGGCACAGATCCAGTCGATCGACGGCCTGCTCGGCGGCAACCGAAACCTGCGCGAAGAGACCGCCGATACCTTCACCGCGGGTGCCGTGATAACGCCGACGTTCTTCAAGAACTTCAGCATGACCGTCGACTACTACACCATCAAGGTGAAGAACGCGATCGGCATCATCGGCCAGCAGGTCTCGGCGGACGAATGCCTTGCCACCGGAAACGCCCAGTTCTGCAACAACGTGATCCGTGACAGCAACGGCTTCATCACGCGCGTCAACGCCATCAACTTCAACACCGGTTCGTACCTGGTGTCGGGGATTGACGTCGAAGCGCGCTACGCAGTGCCGGTCGGCGCCTCGCGCTTCGACTTCGACGTGATGTACAACCATCGCTTCAAGCAGCAGCAGACGCCGTTCCCGGGCGCCGCGCCGCAGAACGAGCTGGGCCAGGCCGATTGCTATAGCTGCGGCCGTCTCGGTTCGGGCTTCAAGGGCAAGGGCGTGGCCAATGTCACGTTCAGCGCCCCGAAGTTCCAGCTGAACTACCGCCTAGACTATATGGGCCCGCTGGTCGACAACCTCGCCAGCGCCAACCCGCAGCGCATCTCGGCCTATTTCTACCACAATCTGCAGGGCAAGGTGATGGTCGGCGGCAAGCAGCAGATGGAGCTGTATGCCGGCGTCAACAACCTGCTCGACACCAAGCCGCCGGTGTTCGGCGACACCAACCAGGTGACCTTCCCGGGCACGCAGACGGTGGCGAACACCTACGACCTGTACGGCCGCATGCTGTACGTCGGCGCGACCTTCAAGTTCTGATCACGCCCGCCAAGGGCAGGATGGAATGGGAGCGGCACTCTTCGGAGTGCCGCTCTTTTTTTGTGGAGATTGTCGGCGGTCGCGGCGCCCCGCGTAACGCAGCCGACAATCAGATCCCGCCGTCGACCGCCTCGAAGCCGCGCGCTTCCAGCCCGTCGACGAGAACGGCCGTCACGCAGTCGACCTGCGCCGCATCGGTTGCGCGCACCACGAAATTGGCGCCGACGCACCCCTCGCGGAAAAAGGGATAGCTGCCGATCGACACGCCGTCGTGCGCACGCTCGGTCTCGCCGAGCAGGTCGGCGATCTCGCTCTCCGCCACCCAGCAGCCGATCGTGCGCGATACGACGGGCAGGCCGCCTTCCAGCGTGCCGGTCAGTGCGTCGAGCATCCCCGCGGCAATATGCGGCACGCCCGCCAGGATGAAGATATTGCCCCAGCGGATCCCCGGCGCGCCCGACATTCGGTTGACGATCAGATCGGCACCGTCGGGCACCCGCGCCATCCGCAGCCGTGCCTCGGTCAGCCCGCCCTTGCTGGCGTAATAGTCGGCGAGGGCCGCACGTGCCTCGGCATGCACCACCACCCGCACGCCCAGCGCCGCAGCGATCGCATCGACGGTGATGTCGTCATGGGTCGGGCCGATGCCGCCGGTGGTGAAGCAGTAATCGTTGCGGGCGCGCAGCACGTTCACCGCCTCGACGATCGCCGCCTGCTGATCCGGCACCACCCGCACCTCGGCGAGGCGGATGCCTTGCGCGTTCAGCCAGGTGGCGAGTTGCGCGATATTCTTGTCCTGGGTGCGGCCCGACAGGATTTCGTCGCCGATCACCACCAGGGCGGCGGTCCAGATCCGCGGCGCCATCAGAGACCCGCCGCCCGCTTGCGCTCGGCCAGCGCGCGCATCCGGGCCAGCCGATCGGGCGGCAGGACCGTCGCCGGATCATAGGCGGCCTCGAACTGCGGCACGCCGTCGGGGAGGGTCACCCAGGGCATGCGATCCGCGGTGAAGATGGCCGCATCGGGCCGGAGGCGCGCCGGCTCGTCGAGCGTCGCGACGCGCACCCCGGCGCCCAGCCGGCCCAGCCGCGGGTAGAAGCTCCACAGCGCGGTGCCGCAGGCCGCGCAGCGGACGATCTCGTGCGGGCCGCCGGAGCCTGCCTTCACGACATGGCTGCTGGTCTCGCCCGCAAGCAACTCCAGCTTCTCGGTTTCGATGAACAGGTTGACCACGCTTGTCGAGCCGGTCTGGCGCTGGCAGAGCGTGCAGTAGCAATTGTTGACGAGGATCGGATCGGCGGCCACGCGGTAGCGCACCTCGCCGCAAGCACACCCGCCTTCCAGCCACGCCGCGCTCGATTCCTGCATCCGCATCCTCCCATGCCCCCTCGCCCTTTGCGCCCGGGTCTCCTATATCGCAAGCATGACCGAATATGTGAACGTGACGGCGGACATGCAGCAGGCGCGCAGCCATGCGATCAAGCTCCATGGCCCGGAAGGCTTCGACGGCATGCGCAAGGCCGGCCGCCTCGCCGCCGAGATTCTCGACGCGCTGGTGCCGCACGTCGTGCCCGGCGTGACCACGCAGGAGCTGGACGATATCGTCCGCACGATGACCATCGCCGGCGGCGGCGTGCCAGCGACGCTCGGCTATCGCGGCTACACGCACAGCTGCTGCATCTCGATCAACCATGTCGTCTGCCACGGCATACCGGGCGACCGCGTCCTGAAGGACGGCGACATCGTCAACATCGATGTGACCCCACTGCTCGGCGGCTGGCATGGCGATACCAGCCGCATGTATCTGGTCGGCGACGTGCCGATCAAGGCGCGCAGGCTGGTCGACGTGACCTATGAGTGCCTGATGCTCGGCATCGAGCAGGCCAAGCCGGGCAACCATCTGGGCGACATCAGCCACGCCATCCAGCGCCACGCCGAGAAGCACCGCTACGGCGTGGTGCGCGATTTTTGCGGGCACGGCCTCGGCCAAGTATTCCATGACGCGCCCGAGGTGGTCCATGTCGGCCGCCCCGGCACTGGCCCCGAGCTGCGCCCCGGCATGTTCTTCACGATCGAGCCGATGATCAACATCGGCCGCCCGGACGTGAAGCTGCTCGACGACGGCTGGACCGCGGTAACGCGCGACCGCTCGCTCTCGGCGCAGTTCGAGCATTCCATCGGCATCACCGAAACCGGCTGCGAGATCTTCACGACCAGCCCCAAGGGCCTGCACCAGCCGCCCTACTGAGGCGTCCCGCGCTAACGGCAAGCGCTCCCCTCCCGCTTACGTGAGGGGTCGGGGGAGGGGATGAGCGGGTCGCTTGAGGCGTCATCTGGCTGGAACCTCCACGTCAGCCCCTCCCGCAAGCGGGAGGGGAATTGGCTCGCAACAATCTTGCGCCCGCCAGCAACTTCCGCTATCCGCCTCGCCAGCATCAAGAGTCGGGCCGACGCCCGGCACCAACCTGCCCCGTGCAAGGTGGTGCCTCCATGGCAAGTGGAGGGATGTGGCCGAACCCGGCAACACGGTGTCCACGCCACATTTCCCGCCGTCGCCCGCCTCCTGGAACAGGAAGAAGGCAGTAGAGCGTGACGACCGAAGCCCAGCAATTCGCCAGCGATAATTATGCCGGAATCTGCCCCGAAGCCTGGGCAGCGATGGAAGCCGCCAACACCGGCCACGCGCCGGCTTATGGCGACGATCGCTGGACCCACACCGCCGCGGACGCTTTCCGGACGCTGTTCGAAACCGAATGCGAAGTGTTCTTCGCGTTCAACGGCACTGCGGCGAATTCGCTGGCACTCGCGGCGCTCTGCCAATCCTATCACAGCGTGATCTGCTCGGCCGCCGCGCATGTCGAGACCGACGAGTGCGGCGCGCCCGAATTCTTCTCCAACGGCTCCAAGCTGCTCGTCGCGCAGGGCGAAGACGGCAAGCTGACCCCCGCCGCGGTGCGCGCGGTGGCGACCAGCCGTTCCGACATCCACTTCCCCAAGCCCCGCGTGGTGACGATCACCCAGCCGACCGAGACCGGACAGGTCTACACCGTGGACGAAGTGCAGGCGCTTTCGGCGGTGTGCCGGGAGCTGGGCCTGAAGCTGCACATGGACGGCGCGCGTTTCGCCCATGCCGTGGCGACGCTTGGCTGCGATCCGGCGGACATCACCTGGCGCGCCGGCGTCGACGTGCTCTGCTTCGGCGGCACCAAGAACGGCATGGCGATCGGGGAAGCAGTGCTGTTCTTTGACCGCGCGCTGGCGCAGGACTTCGATTATCGCTGCAAGCAGGCCGGGCAGCTCGCCTCCAAGATGCGGTTCCTGGCCGCCCCCTGGGTGGGGATGCTGGAGAACGGCGCCTGGCTGCGCAATGCGCGCCATGCCAATACCTGCGCGCAGCGGCTCGCGGGGCAGATCCAGGGGTTGCCGGGCGTCGAGCTGATGTTCCCGGTGGAAGCCAACGGCGTGTTCGTCCGGGCTCCGGAGGCGGTGCTGGAGGGACTGCGCGCGCGGGGCTGGCGCTTCTACACCTTCATCGGCGGCGGGGCGCGGTTCATGTTTGCCTGGGATGCCGATCCGGGGCGGGTGGACCAGCTTGCCGCCGATATCCGCGCGGTCAGCGGCGAGACTGCCCTCGCCGCCTGAGTGTTTCCTCCCTCGGAGCGCAGCTCCGGGGGAGGGGGACCATTTGCGCCAGCAAATGGTGGAAGGGGCTTGCCACGACGGGAGGGTTTTCCCCCTCCACCACCGCCTTCGGCGGCGGTTCCCCTCCCGGCGTCGCCGAGGGAGGAGACGCTCGTTGAAGCGGCAAGGCCTCAGCCGACGAAGGCGCGCTCGATCACGAAATCGCCGGGCGCGTTGTTCGAGCCTTCCTTGAAGCCCTTGCCTTCGAGCAGCGTGGCGAAATCGCGGATCATGTCCATCGATCCGCACAGCATCACGCGGTCGGTCTCCGGGTGCAGCACCGGGTCGCCCGGCACGCCTTCGAACAGCTTGCCGTTCTCGAGCAGCGCGCCGATCCGCTCGCTGGTGTGGAACGGCTCGCGGGTGACGGTAGGCACATAGTGGAACTGCGCTGCGGCCTGCTCGCCGATCAGCGGATCCTCGGCCAGCTTGGCGGCGAGTTCGTCGTGATAGGCAAGGTCGCTCACCCGGCGCACGCTGTGCACCGCGATCACCTGCTCGAAGCGCTCGTAGATCTCGGGATCGCGCGCGACGCTGAGGAACGGCGCCAGCCCGGTGCCAGTGGAAAGCAGGAACAGCCGGCGGCCCGGCAGCAACGCGTCGGCGACCAGCGTGCCGGTCGACTTCTTGCCGAGATAGATGTCGTCGCCCGGCACGATCTTCTGCAGCTTGGAGGTCAGCGGACCGTCCTGCACCTTGATCGACAGGAATTCGAGCTCCTCCGCCCAGGACGGGCTGGCGACCGAATAGGCGCGCATCAGAGGCTTGCCGCCCTCGCCTTCCAGCCCGATCATCACGAACTCGCCCGAGCGGAAGCGGAAGCTGGCCGGCCGCTCGATCGCGAAGCTGAACAGATGCTCATTCCAGTGGCGGACCCACAGCACCTTGGCGGTGGCGAAGGCGGGATGTTCGGGGAGCAGCGCTGGCGCGCGCGTGTCGACGGTCATGAAAGCGGGTCCTCGTAACGCTCTGGTCGGCCCGGCCGCCCGCATGGCAGTACCGGGATTGAAATAATGAAAGGCGGCCCTCTGCCACCAGAAGCCGCCCACGTCCAGAAAGTAGCGCTTCGGGGCGCTAAACGCCGTGTGCGAAGGGCACGCCGGTCGACCAATGCCGCAGCAACGCCATCGTGTCCTCGGCGGTCAGCGTCTCGCCTCCCGTCTCGATCCAGCAGTCGCCGCGCTGCTCGGGCTGTACCGCCGAAAGGCCATGCGCCAGCAGCACCAGCGAGCCCCGCGCCACCACCACCGATCGCGCACCGGCCGACGCCATGCCGTCGGCGATCCGCCGCCGCAATTCGGCTGGTGCATTCATCGGCGGCGACCGCATCGAAGCTTCCCCTGTCCAGCACGTGATCGTTTGCCGGTTAACGTTCACGGGCAGCTACAGCCGCAAAGGTGCGAAGATTTCATGGGGGAATGTCGTAAACCTGTCATCAAACACTAATCGCTCGTTTACCGCCTTGCCGTACCGGGGCGGCGATGCTCGACATGCCCGCCCATCTCCGCTTCCTCTTCGCGTGGCTTACCGAGGCCGAACGCGCGCCGCCCTGGCTGACGCTGGAGACGCCGCTCGGCGAGGCGGTGCGCTGCTTCCAGGACGATCCGACGCTCCGGCTGCTGCCGGTGCTCGATGCCCGCCACCAGCCGCTGGGCGCGGTGTTCGAGAAGGACGTGCGCCGGCTGCTGCTCAATCCCTATGGCCACGCGCTGTTGCGCAACCCGGCCTATGGGCGACGGCTGGAATCGATGGTCCGCCCCTGCCCCGTCGCCGACTATGCCCAGTCGCCCCGCGCGCTGGTCGACGCCTATTCGGCCGCCGACGGGCAGGAAGGCATGATCCTCACCCGCGGCGGCCAGCTGTTCGCCGCGATCAGCAACCGTCGCATCATCCAGCTCGCCGCCGAGGACCGGGTGCGCGAGGCCGCCGAGCAGACCGCCCGCGCCCGCCACATCGAAGCGGCGAGCGAGCGGATCGAGGCCGAGGTCGGCGCGATGGCTGGGCAGCTGCGCGACCTTGCCGGAACGCTGCGCTCCAGCGCCGCCGCCACGGTTGAGCGTGCGAGCGCCAACAGCGCGTCGGCGACCGCACTTGCCGCCGCCGTCGCACAGAGCCACGACAATCTCGCCGCGATCGCCCGGGAATCCGAAGCGCTGGCGGCGACGCTCGACGCCATCGGCCGCGACACGGTCACCGCGCGCGCCTCGGCCGCCGAAGCCGTGGCGCTGGTCGACGACAGCCGGCTGGGCACCGCCGAGCTCGACGCCTTTGCCGAGAATGTCGGCGCGGTCACCGCCACGATCGGCGAGATCGCCGGGCAGGTGAACCTGCTCGCCCTCAACGCCGCGATCGAGGCGGCACGGGCCGGCGAAGCGGGCCGCGGCTTCACCGTGGTGGCCAACGAAATCAAGGCGCTGGCCAGCCAGGTCCGGCACGCCGCGCAGAGCGTCAGCACCAAGGTCGCCGGCATCCGCGGCGTGGTCGACCGAGTCACCACCAACCATCAGCGGGTCGAGCAGGCGATCACCGGCATTGCCGGCCTGTCCTCCAGCATCGAATGCGCGGTGCGCGACCAGCATCACGCGACCCGCAGCATCGCCCGCAACGTCGCCGAAAGCGTCTCCGGCACCCGTGCGGTGCAAACCGACATCGAACAGGTCCGCGCCGCCGCACAGGCAGCTTCCGGGAACGCGCACGCCATCGCCGATCTCTCCGCCGGCCTGCTCAGCGGTGCGGAGGAACTGTCCGACGAGGTCGACCGCTTCCTGATGGAGGTCCGCGCCGCCTGACCTGCTGCGCGATTGAGCAGCCATTGCCCGATTATCAGGCAGATTCCTGCGCCGAAATCCATTCGGCGCGTGGGGGGCACGCTGGCTATTCCCGTTCTGGCATGCAGGTTGCTACACACCCAGGAATCAGACCTGTCGCGGCCCGAAACCGCTGCCTGGGGGACCATGTGAAAAAGATCGAAGCCATCATCAAGCCGTTCAAGCTGGATGAAGTGAAGGAGGCGCTGCACGAGGTGGGCGTCTCGGGGATCACCGTCACCGAAGCCAAGGGCTTCGGCCGCCAGAAGGGCCATACCGAGCTCTATCGCGGCGCCGAATATGTCGTGGACTTCCTGCCCAAGGTGAAGCTGGAAGTGGTGGTGGAAGACACGCTGGCCGAGCGCGTCGTCGAGGCGATCGCCGCTGCCGCGCAGACCGGCCGGATCGGCGACGGCAAGATCTTCGTGATCCCCGTCGAGACGGCGCTGCGCATCCGCACCGGGGAGCGGAACGAAAACGCCGTTTGACGTGGCGTAAAGCGGCGGCGATGAGGCCGGCGCACGAGAAATTTTATTGCCCGATTCGTCGGGCAGACGAAAGAGAGCGAAAGGGCATTACGATGGCGAATTCGGCCAGTGACATCCTGAAGATGGTGAAGGACCAGGAGATCGAGTGGATCGACCTGCGCTTCACCGATCCCAAGGGCAAGTGGCAGCACCTGACCATGGTCGCGTCGGTCCTCGGCGAGGACGAGCTGACCGACGGCCTGATGTTCGACGGTTCGTCAATCGAGGGCTGGAAGGCGATCAACGAGTCCGACATGATCCTGAAGCCGGATCTGGACGCGGTGTGGGTCGATCCGTTCTCAGCCACCCCGATGCTGATCCTGGTGTGCGACATCGTCGAGCCCTCGACCGGCGAGCTCTATGCACGCGATCCGCGCTCGACCGCGAAGCGCGCCGAGGCGTATCTGAAGACCACCGGCATCGGCGATACCATCTATGTCGGCCCCGAAGCCGAGTTCTTTATGTTCGATGACGTGCGGTTCGAGAACAGCTACTCGACCAGCTACTACAAGATCGACGACATCGAGCTGCCGGGCAATTCGGGCCGCGAGTATGAAGCCGGCAACCTCGGCCACCGTCCGCGCGCCAAGGGCGGCTATTTCCCCGTCGCGCCGGTCGACAGCGCCGTCGACATCCGCGGCGAGATGGTTTCGACCATGCTCGAAATGGGCCTGCCGTGCGACAAGCACCATCACGAAGTCGCCGCCGCGCAGCACGAGCTGGGCCTGACCTTCGGCACGCTGGTGACCACCGCCGATCGCATGCAGATCTACAAGTATGTCGTGCACCAGGTCGCCCAGGCCTATGGCAAGACCGCGACCTTCATGCCGAAGCCGATCAAGGAAGATAACGGCTCGGGCATGCACACCCACATGTCGATCTGGGAAAAGGGCCAGCCCCTGTTCGCCGGCAACGGCTATGCGGGCCTCTCCGAGACCTGCCTCTACTTCATCGGCGGCGTGATCAAGCACGCCAAGGCGCTCAACGCCTTCACCAACCCGTCGACCAACAGCTACAAGCGCCTGGTCCCGGGCTACGAGGCGCCGGTGCTGCTCGCCTATTCGAGCCGCAACCGCTCGGCCTCGTGCCGCATCCCGTACGGCACCGGCAGCAAGGCAAAGCGTGTCGAGTTCCGCTTCCCGGACGCGCTGGCCAACCCGTATCTCTGCTATTCGGCGCTGCTGATGGCCGGTCTGGACGGCATCCAGAACAAGATCCACCCGGGCGACCCGATGGACAAGAACCTGTACGATCTGCCCCCGGCCGAGCTGGCCGAAGTGCCGACCGTGTGCGGTTCGCTCCGCGAGGCGCTGGACAGCCTGGAGGCCGATTTCGACTTCCTGTTGAAGGGCGACGTGTTCTCGAAGGACCAGATCGAGGCCTATATCGAGATCAAGCGCGCCGAGGTGGCCCGTTGGGAAATGACCCCGAGCCCCGTCGAGTACGACATGTACTATTCGAGCTGATCCTTCGCGATCGGCTGAAAAAGGGGCGTCCGGAGCGATCCGGGCGCCCTTTTCGTTTGCCGCCCCGACGGTGCTTTCGATGCCGCCGAAGTGGCGGCTTCGCCAATGATGCCGCGCGTGACAAATCAGCGCGCTGCCAGAACAAGTCGAATAACAATATCCGGACCGAACCTAGTCAGGGCAGATCCTGCCACAACCGATAGCAACACCGCCGTATCTGGAATATCTTCGCATGGGGGTATTAAACTCATAGAATAGATGTGGAGAGACCTGATGCGGCATTGGAAATGCGCATGGATTGCGCCAGCGCTCGTGATGGTATCGGCGCCTTTCACGGCGCGGGCGGATACCTGCATCGGCAATTGCGGCACCGCCAGCGCGGCGGACGGCGTCGTCACCGCGCCGCCCGGTGGCGCGACCAGTTGGAGCTGGGTGTCGACCTATCTCGGCCAGCAGGGCGCCGCCAAGATCACCGGCTATAGCAGCGCCTCCACCAACGGCTCCGAGCTACGCTCGTCGGCGTTCGCAGCGCGGGTCGGGGACAAGGTGTCCTTCTACTTCAACTACGTCACCTCCGACGGGGGAGGCTTCGCCGACTATGCCTTCGCGCAACTGCTCACCGCCGGCGCCACCGACGACAGCTTGGCGGTCAACCTGTTCACCGCCCGCACCAAGCCGAGCGGGACGATCGTGCCCGGCCAGAGCATGCCCGCGGTGAACGCGGTGCTGACCCCTTCGGTCGTCCCGATCATCGGCGGCGGGCCGATCTGGACCCCGCTCGGCCCCAGCAGCGGCGACTGTTACGACGTCGGCTGCGGCTATACCGGCTGGATCAAGTCGGAATATACCATCACGACGGCCGGCAATTACCAGCTGCGCTTCGGGGCGGCAAACTGGTCCGACTCCGCGCTCGACAGCGGCATGGCGTTCACCGGCGTGTTCGTGAACGGTACGCAAACCGGCAGCTCGCCCTCCAACCCCTTTCAGCCGAGCGTACCCCAAGACCCCGTCACCAAGGCGTTCACCTTCGATTTCGTCGCAACGCCCGCCACGCCGATCTTCATCGATCCGGACTATGCCACCGGCTATATCTACAACGTGCTTTCCGGGCCGAACATCACCAGCGCGCTCTTTCCCACGGTTCCCGGCGACGTGGACGGCTATGACGTCTACGGGTTGAACGATGTGCTTCTGGCGCACGGCGTCTACAGCTTCGATTTCACCACGCTGTTCGCGGGGGGCGTCACCGGGTTCAAGCTGAAGGGCATCGACCTGACCGCCGCGCTCGACCCCACCGATGGAGGCGCCTTCGTCACCGGGCTCACCTTCATCGCCGGCGGCGCGGTGACGATGACCCAGACACCGATCATCACCACCACCGGCGTGCCCGAGCCTGCAGGCTGGGCGACGATGATACTGGGCTTCGGGCTGGCCGGCCATGGGTTGCGGCGGCGCCGCGCGAGCCCGGCGACCGCCTGATTCCTGCGCACCGATCGGGCCAGGCACCGCCGGGCGTGCCTATCCCGATCGGGCATGCGCCGCATGTGCCGGGAGAATTGAGTCGCCCCCTCGACCCTGGTAGCGGGATAGATCACTTCGAGGACACCCGATTCATGCGCCTCCCGCGTCTCGCAGCCCTGCTGCTCGGTACTTCCCTGCTCGCATCCCCCGCCCTCGCCCAGACCGCCGCAACGGCCAAATATGGCGCCTGGGGCGTCGATCTCACCACCATGGATCGCGGCGTGAAGCCAGGCGACGATTTCTACGCCTATGCGCTGGGCAGCTGGCTGCGCGATGCGCCGATCCCGGCCGACAAGGCGCGGATCGGCTATAATTACGACCTGCCCGACGAGACCGAGATCGAGGTGCGCACGCTGATCGAGGACGCCGGCCCCTCGCCCAGCGATCCGGTGCTGCGGCAGGTCGCGACCTATTATCACGCCTTCATGGACGAAGCCGGGATCGAGGCGCGCGGCACCGCGCCGCTCAAGCCGTATCTCGCCCGCATCGACGCCGTGCACGATCGCCGCTCGCTGGAACTGCTGATGGCCGACCACGGCTATGCCAGCCCGATCGGCATCGGCATTTCTGCCGATGAGAAGGATCCTACCCGCTACACCGTGATGGCCGGCCAGGCGGGCCTGGGCCTGCCGAGCCGCGACTATTATCTGCTGCCAGGCGAGAAGTACGAGACGATCCGCAAGGCCTACCGCGCCTATATCGTCAAGATCCAGCAGCTGGCCGGCATTGCCGATGCAGAGGCCAAGGCCGACGCGATCCTCGCGCTCGAGACCAGCCTCGCCAAGGACCAGTGGACGCCCGAGGCGCGCCGCGACCCGCAGAAGACCTACAACCCAATGGATCGCGCCCAGCTCGCCAGGCTGGCGCCCCAGTTCGACTGGGATGCGGTGCTCGCCCATCAGGGCCTGGGCAGGATGCCGACCGTGGTGGTGCGCGAGACGACCGCCGTCACCGCCGCCGCCAAGCGGCTGGGCGACGTGCCGCTCGCCACCTGGAAGGACTGGCTGCGCTTCCGCTTCATCAGCGATCATGCCGCGGTGCTGCCCAAGGCGTTCGACGCCGCGCAGTTCGACTTCTACGGCCATACCCTCCGCGACGTGCAGGCGCAGTCGGAGCGCTGGAAGCGCGGCGTCCGCGTCGTCAACGGCGCGCTGGGGGAGGCGATCGGCAAGATCTACGCCGAGCGCCATTGGGGCCCGGCCGCCGAGGCACTCTCGAAGGAACTGGTCGAGGATCTGCGTGTGGCGTACGCCGACAAGATCAAGGCCGCCGCCTGGATGGACGCGCCCACTCGCAAGGAAGCGCTTGCCAAGCTTGCCGCGTTCGATCCGCGCATCGGCCATCCGGACAAGTATATCGACTATGCGTCGATGCCGGTCAGCGCCACCGATCCGCTGGCCAACGATCTCGCCTCGGACGACTTCGAATGGAAGCTGCAGCTGTCGCGGCTCGGCAAGCCGGTCGATCGCACGCTGTGGGAGATGACGCCGCAGACGGTGAACGCCTATTACGACCCGGTGATGAACCAGGTGACCTTCCCGGCCGCCCAGCTCCAGCCGCCCTTTTTCGATCCGGCCGCCGATCCGGCGGTGAACTATGGCGAGACGGGCGCCACGATCGGCCATGAAATGGGCCATGGCTTCGACGACGAGGGCCGCCAGTTCGACGCCAGCGGCAAGCTGCGCGACTGGTGGACGCAGCAGGCCGCCGAACGCTACACCGCGCATGCCCAGGCGCTGGTCAAGCAGTTCGACGCCTATGAGCCGATCCCCGGCGTCCACATCAAGGGCCAGCTGACCCTCGGCGAGAACCTGGCCGATCTGGGCGGGCTCGAAGTCGCCTATGCCGCCTATCGCCGCTATGTCACCCGCCACGGCGAGCCAAAGGTGCTGGACGGCCTCACCGGGGACCAGCGCTTCTTCCTCGCTTATGCCGCCAGCTGGCAGGGCAAGGCCCGCGAAGGCGCGGTGCGGGCACAGCTGCTCTCCGATCCGCACAGCCCGGACAAGTATCGCGTCAACGGCATCGTCCGGAACATGGACGCCTGGTACACGGCGTTCGGCGTGAAGCCGAGCGACGCGTTGTACCTCGCGCCCGCAGCACGCGTGCACGTCTGGTAAGCGAACGCCGGGGGCGCCCTGCGCCCGGCCTCACCCGGCGCGATAGGCGAATACCCCCGCAGGCCTGGCCACGCCGGTTTCGGCGACGTCGTAGCGCGCCAGCAGCGTCAGGCGCTCGATCGGCAGCGGCGACCGCCAGGGGTCGCCGACCAGCACCGTGATGCCGGCCGCCACGCAGCGATCGAGGAAGGCGGTCACGCGTACCGCCACCTCGGGCGCGTAGAACACGTCGCCGACGAGCAACAGCTCGGCCTCGGGGGTCGGGCCGGCGGTGAGGTCCCCAACGATCTCCGCCAGCGTGACCTGATTGAGAGCCGCGTTGAGCGCAATCGCAGCGCGCGCATGCGGGTCGATCTCAGAGGCCGTTACCCTGGCCGCACCCGCGCGCGCGGCGGCGATCCCGAGCAACCCCGATCCCGCGCCGAGATCTAGCACGCGGCGCCCCACCAGCTGCGCCGGATGGTCAAGAACGTACCGCGCCAGCGCCAGCCCGCCGCCCCACCAATAGGCCCAATAGGGCGCCGCATCGCCCAGCCGGCCCACGCCGCTTGCCGGCCCGGCCTTGTGCAGGCGCAGCTCGGGCACGCCAGGTACCGGCACGACCGGCAGATGCTCGCGGATGAACGCGGCGATGTCGTCGTCCTCGCTCACAGCGCCCGCCCGAGCCAGGCGACCCGCCCGACCAGCTGGAAGCGCCCTGCGCGCGCCAGCCGCACCGGATAGGCGGGATTGTCGCTGACCAGCTCGACGCCACCCACCGCCGGGCGTAGCCGCTTGACCAGCAGCTCGCCCTCCACCCGCAGCACGAAGATGCCGCGGGCATCGATCCGGCAGCGATCGCGGTCGACCAGGATCTCGTCGCCATCGTTCAGCGTCGGCGCCATCGAATCGCCTGCCACGCGCACCATCGACGCGGCTTCGGGGCGCACCCCCAGCTGGCGCAGCAGGAATGGCGGAAAGGCGAACGGGGCCTGCACGCTTTCATCCTCCGCCCAGCCGCCGGGGCCGGCCGACGCACCCAGATCGATCCGCGGGACCGTGACCAGCGCCGCCTGCGGCCGGCCGCCCAGCAGTGTCTCGTCGACGCCCAGATACTCCGCCAGCCGTGCCCGGTCGCGCTCGGGCAGTTCGCGCGGCGAACCGCGCATCAGATATTGCTGCAGATAGGCCGGATTGCGCCCGAGTACGCGCGAGAGCGTGGCGAGACGCACCCCCTTGGCGGCCACCAGCTTCGCAAAATTTGCCCGTTGCACATCGGCTTCCATACCCCCTTTCCTACACATAGGATTTTTCCTACGCAAGGTTCAGATGAGAACATATCGTGATCATCCGAGTCGAAGGAGGAGGACATGGGTGTCCTTGCATGGGGAAATCGAAGCGTTCCTGGAACGCACGCGGATGCCGGCGACGCGGTTCGGGCGCTTGGCGGCGGGAGATCCGCGACTGGTCGGCGATCTGCGGCGGGGCCGTGTACCGGGGCCGGCGCTGACGGCCCGCCTGCGCGCGTTCCTCGCCGCCCCGCCGGCATGGAAGCCCGGACGGCGCGGCGGCGCGATGTCGGCGCGCGGCTCGAACGGGCGCTGATCGCGGCGGCGGCCGTGGAGGGCTGCGTGTTGCGGATCGTCGAGGCGAGCTGGGTGCCGTGGGCGAGCGTCACCTTCAGCGGCGCCCGGCATCGGTTGACGCTGGAACTGGACGAAAGCATCGTCGCAAAGGCTTGGCTGGTCGCGCTGCCCGAGCTGGAGCTGCCGATCAGCGGCCATCTCGTCGCGGATCTGCAGGTGACGATGGTGGAGACGGCCGACGGCGTAGTGTGCGCCGGTATCGAGGCGCTGACCGTCGAGGAGTGCTGAGGCGGGGTCAGGCCTGGCGGGCGAGGCTGCGCAGCGCCGCAAGAGCGTCGTCGAGCCCGCGATCGGCCCGCACGCGGCCGCGTACCTGCGACGCCTGGTTGCGGCGGACGACGCCCCGCTCGAGCCGTTCGAGCAGCGCGTGCACCGAGGCGTCGGTCTCAGGCCGGACCAGCCGGTCGCTGGGGTCGCGGCCAGCCGGCGTCCGCTGGCCAGCGCTCGCCGCGCGCTCGCGGCGCGGCGGTACGGGCGGCGGCAGCGGCACGGCCGGGATCGCGGTGGGGTCGAAGGCGGCGAGCGGCTGGTCGAGATCGACGGGCAGGTCGCGCTCCGCGGTTGCACCTTCCTGCTCGACCGGAGCCTTGGGCTGCGCCCAGGCGGGCATATCGAGATCGTAACTGGCGCGCAGCGGCGGGCGCGGCCGGGCATCGGGATGCGCATCGGCGCGGCGGATGACCGGGGTTGGCAGCATGTCCAGGTCGCACGGCGCAGCGGCCACGCGCGAACGGCGTACGCGCCAGCGCGCGGTGAACGCGCCGATCGCAGCGGCAGAAACCGCAAACAGCAGCGTCGGGAGAGCAGCCCCTCGCGGCGTCGCCCCCGCATCGATCATCGGTAGATGCAGCCCTGCCGCCGGCAGCGCGGCCACGGCCAGAGCCGATACGCCGCCGAGCAAAAGGGCGGCAATGGGGACGAGCGGCAGCTTCATGCGTTCACCCGATACGTGTGCGACCACGTGGTTCTCATGCCATCTTTATGGCAAGGTTTTCATACAAACCGTCATAGCGTGCAATATTTACAAACCAGTTGCGCTCGGCCTCGATATATGCGCGAGCCTGTTTTCTGCGCACATCCCATTGATCGCGCATACAAAAAACTTTCTCAAGCGCTTTTGCGAGCGCCGCCGGGTCATCTGCCGGAAACAAGGTGCCGGTTACGCCGTCCTCGATCAGCTCGCGGTGCCCGCCCACGTCGGACGCCGCGACCAGCCGCTGCTGCGCCATTGCTTCCAACGGCTTGAGCGGGGTGACGAGGTCGGTGAGCCGCATCTTCTTGCGCGGATAGACCAGCACGTCGATCAGGCTGTAATAGCGCTCGACTGCCTCGTGCGGCACCCGGCCGAGGAAATGGATGCGCTCCGCGACGGGCGATGAAGCCGCTTGCGCGCGCCACGCCGGCTCGGCGGGGCCGCCGCCAACGAGCAGCAGTTGCATCGCGGGACGTGCCGCGACCAGCGCAGGCATCGCGGCGATCAGCACGTCGAGCCCCTCATAATCGTAGAAGCTGCCGATGAACCCGATCGTCTCGGCACCTTCCAGACCCAGCTGGGCGGCGAGGCCGGCATCCTGCGGTACGGGCTCGCCGAACAGCGCCATGTCGACGCCGTTGGGAGAGACCGCGATCTTGGCCGGATCGATGCCCCGCGCGATCAGGTCGCCGCGCAGGCCTTCGCAGATCACCGCCACCGCATCGGCCTGGCGAACGGCATGGGTCTCCAGCGCCTTGGTGACGCGGTAGCGCAGACTCCCCTCGCGTCCCGTGCCGTTGCCGACCGCGGCATCCTCCCAGAAGGCGCGGATCTCGTAGAGCAGCGGCACTCCGCTCCAGCGCCGCACCCGCAGCCCGGCAAGCGCGCAGAGCACCGGCGAGTGGGCGTGGAGCACGTCGGGGCGGAAAATTTTCATCACCTGGTGAATACGCTGCGCAAAGGCATCGATCTCGCGCCACTCGCTGAGGCCGGGCAGCTTGGCTGCGACCGGCCGGGTGCGGAAGAAGCGCAGGCCATCGACGACTTCCTCGTCGTCGGGCGCGGGGCCGTGCCGTGGGCCGGTCACCGCGGCCACCTCCCAGCCCCGCGCCAATTCCGCCTTCAGGATCGCCCGGGTGCGAAAGGCATAGCCGCTGTGGAGCGGCAGGCCATGATCCAGAAGATGGAGGACTCGCATGGTCGCCTGCATGCCACGCCGCGCTTAACGGCACGTCAACTGCACCTGCGCTAGGAATCGCGCGGAAGGAACGGCCCGCCCGATGATCGACAATCTATCGCTTGCGCTCACCCATGGGCTGATGCTGCTCGCGGCCTTCCTGCTGCTCCGCCGGCCAGACCTCGATCGCGAGGACGCAGCACCCAGGGAGAAGAAGCGCGGCCGCTGGGGCAAGCGCGGTGCGTGACTATGTCTTCGTCCTGTTCCTCGCGGCGTTCTTCGGCACCGGCTTTCGCAAGCCGTTCCTGTTCGTGCTGGTCTACGCCTATATCGACATCGTCGCACCCCAGCGGCTGACTTATCTGCTGCTCAACGCCTTGCCGATCTCGGCGATGGCGGCGGCGCTGGCGCTCGCCGGGTTCCTGCTGTTCGACGACAAGCGCGACGTGCGCGTGGCGCCGCGCCAGCTGCTGATCGTGGCGCTGATCGGCTATTGCTGGTTCACCACGCTCCACGCCGATTTCCCGGTGGAAGCCAAGGACAAATGGGACTGGGTGTGGAAGGCGCTGGCCTTCGCCGCCTTCCTGCCGCTCACCCTGCGCACGCGGCTGCGGATCGAGGCGCTGCTGCTGTTCATGGTGCTTTCGGCCAGCTCGATCATCATCGTCGGCGCGATCAAGACGCTGATCTCCGGCGGCGGCTATGGCGAGCTCAACCTGATGGTCTCGAACAATTCGGGGCTGTACGAGGGCAGCACCATCTCCACCGTCGCGATCGCGATCCTGCCGCTGATCCTGTGGTTCACCCGGCACGGCACGATCTTCGCGCCCGACTGGCGGACGAAGACCTTCGCCTATGCCCTGTGCTTCGCCTGCCTGCTGATCCCCATCGGCACCTCGACCCGCACCGGGCTGCTCTGCATCGGGCTGGTCGCGCTGCTGATGCTGCGGGATAGCCGGAAGAAACTGCCCTATCTGGGCGGCGTGGCGGCGCTGGCGCTCGTCGCCCTGCCCTTCCTGCCCTCCGCCTTCACCGAGCGGATGGGGACGATCAAGTCCTATCAGGGCGACGCCTCCGCCTCCACCCGCCTCGCCGTCTGGCAATGGACGATCGACTATGCCCGCGAGCACCCGCTGGGCGGCGGGTTCGAAGCCTATCGCCAGAACCAGATCCGCTACGAGAAGGTGGCGGTGGAGGACCAGGGCGGCGTCGCGGTGGTCGATCGCTCGATCGAGCTCGACAAGGCGCGCGCCTATCACAGCGCCTATTTCGAGATGCTGGGCGAGCAGGGCTATCCGGGGCTTTCGCTGTGGCTGGCGATCAACCTCGCAGGCCTGTTCCGCATGGAGGTGCTGCGCCGCCGCTATGCGCGCGCCGAGGGCGACGAGGCATGGATCGCGCCCCTCGCCGCCGCGCTCCAGAACGGGCACATCGTCTATCTGCTGGGCGCGGCGTTCGTGGCGATCGCCTTCCAGCCCTTTATCTACATGCTGATCGGCGCGCAGATCGGGCTCGACACCTATTGCGCCCGCAAGCGCGCCGCGGCGGATTGGAGGCCGCTGCGCAAGGCACACCCTGCCGCGGCATGAGCGGGCGGGTAGAGCTGCGGGCGCTTACCTCCGCGCGCGGCGTCGCGGCGTGGTGGGTGGTGCTCTACCATCTGCGCGGCGCGCTCGCGGACCTGCCCCTTACGGTCGAGGCCGTTCTCGCCAAGGGCTATCTTGCGGTCGACTTCTTCTTCCTGCTCTCGGGCTTCGTGCTGGCGCTGCGCCATGGCGAGCGGCTGCGCAGCGGCGGTATTGCCGTGATGCCCGACTTCCTGCGCGGACGGGTCGCACGGATATGGCCACTGCACGCGGTCATGCTCGGCTTTGCGCTCCTGCTGCTGGTGGTCCTGCGCGCAAGCGGCCGAGCGGCGCCCGAATTCCCTCTGGCCGAGCTGCCGCCACATCTGCTGCTCGTCCAGGCCTGGGGCTTCGCCGAACCGTTACGCTGGAACGACCCCGCCTGGTCGATCTCGTGCGAGCTGGCGGCGTACCTGCTGTTCCCGCTCTGGGCGATGGCGATCGACTGGCGCCGCCGCGGCACGCCCTTCCTTCTGAGCGCGATCGGGGCGCTGCTGCTCGCACTGAGCGCGGTGTTCGCACTGCGCGGTGCCGACACGCTCGGGCAGGACATCCCCTATCTCGGGGTCGTGCGCTGCCTGTTGGAGTTCGCGACCGGCACGCTGCTCCACGCCCTTTGGCAGCGCTGGCGTGTAGGCCGCGTCGCCCTTGCCAGCTTCGGCATCGCGGCGCTGTTCGGCATGGCATGGTGGCTCGGTGGACCGGAAACGCTGGCCGTTCCCGCGGCCCTTGGGGCACTGCTGTTGGGGCTGGCCCTCACGGCCGGCCAAGCGGGCAATCCGCTGGAAGGCGCGCTGCTCCACCGCCTCGGCGAGATCAGCTACGCGACCTATCTCAGCCATTTCCTGCTGTGGTTCGCCTTCAAGCTCGCCTTCGTCCGCACCGCGACGATCGGCTGGCCGCTCGCGGCGTGCTACCTGCTGCTGGTCCTTGCGGCGTCGGTGGCGCTCCACCGGCTGGTGGAGCGCCCCGCGCAGCGCTGGATCAACCGGCTCGGGTTCAGGCCGCGGCGGTCACGTCTTCCAGCGCGGCGATCACCGCACGGTTGAACGCGGGGATATCGTCGGGCTTGCGGCTGGTGATGAGGTTGCCGTCGCTCACCACTTCCTCGTCGACCACATCGGCGCCGGCATTGGCGAGATCGGTGCGGATCGAGGGCCAGCTGGTCAGCCGGCGACCGGCGACCACATCGGCCTCGGCGAGCAGCCACGGCGCATGGCAGATCGCCGCGACCAGCCGCTTCGAATCCATGAAGCTGCGGGCGATCTCGACCGCCTTCGCGTTCATCCGCAGCTTGTCCGGGTTGCCGACGCCGCCCGGCAGCACCAGCGCATCGAACTGATCGAGTTCCACCTGATCGAGCGTCGTGTCCGGCGTGATGCTCTTGCCCTTCTCGCCGCCGCTTTCGCCGGTGATCGGATCGGTCTTGATCGAGGCAAGCGTCACCTGCGCGCCGGCGTCGAGCAGCGCCTGGCGCGGCTCGAACAGTTCCGATTCCTCGAAGCCGTCGGTGGCGAGCATCAGCACGCGCGCATTCTGCAGATTGGCCATGGGGGGCATCCTTTCCCGTCGTTCGGAATATGCCGGGCCAACCCGGAGCCCCCTTTCCTTGTTCCGGAACGAATTGTTGCTGCGGCGCATTTCCCTGGGCTCTGCCCCAAGGAGCCGCGATGGACAGCGCCGAGATCGTCTATGTCGAAGACCAGGCCCCCGGCATCACCCGGCGCAAGATGCGCCACGGCTGGGGCTATTTCCACGCGGACGGCACCCGCATCACCGACCGCGATGTGATCGACCGGCTGAACGCGATCGGCCTGCCGCCCGCCTATGAGAATGCCTGGTTCTGCCCCGACCCCAACGGCCATATCCAGGCGACCGGCTATGACGGGAAGGGCCGCAAGCAGTATCGCTATCACACCGGTTTCCGCGAGGCCCAGGAGGCGGCGAAGTACGATCGCTGCGGCATGTTCGGCGAGCGCCTGCCGCGCCTGCGCCGCAAGGTGGAATCCGATCTGCGCCTGCGCGGACTGTGCAAGGACAAGGCCGTCGCCGCCGTCGTCCGGCTGCTCGACCTCGGCTCGATCCGCGTTGGCAACGAGACTTATGCGCAGGAGAACAAGAGCTTCGGCGCAACCACGCTGCGCAAGCGGCACGTGAAGGTCGCCGGCGGCACGCTCAAGCTCCAGTTCCGCGCCAAGTCCGGCAAGCTGCGGGTGATGACGGTAACCGACAAGTCGCTCAGCCGCTTCGTCAAGCGCTGCCAGGACCTGCCGGGGCAGAACCTGTTCCGCTGGATCGACGATTCCGGCGAGGCGCATCCGGTCACGTCCAGCGACGTCAACGCCTATATCCGCGAGGCGATGGGCGAGCATTTCAGCGCCAAGCATTTCCGCACCTGGGGGGCGAGCGTGATCGCCTATCGCACCCTGGCGGAGGCACCCGAGCCCATCGGCCTCAAGACCCTGCTTGAGCCCGTAACCGAGGCGCTGGGCAACACCCCCGCCATTGCCCGCAAATCCTATGTCCATCCGCGGCTGATCGAGCTGGCGCGCGACAAGCCGGGGCAGGCGCTGTTCCGCGCCGGGTTGCACCTGCCCCGCACGACGCAGTACCTCGACCGCTACGAACGCGGCCTGATCGTCTTCCTGGAGACCGATCCGGCCGAACAGCCCGCCAAGGCAGCCTGACGAGAAAAGATGCTGATCACCGCACGCGCAAAGCCCTCCCATTTCGAGCGCCAGCTCCAGGCCTTCATCGGCGACACGCCCGATTGGATCGCCGACCATTGGCTGAGCATCCTGGTCGCCACCGGCATCGCGATCGGCATCGCGCTGTTCCTCCACACGCTGCGCTCCTGGGGCATGCGGCTGTGCCGCAACAGCGACGGCAACGGCGCCAACTGGTACACGATCTTCGGCCGCACGATTTCGCGCACCAACAATTTCTTCATCGTGATGACCGCGATCCGGCTGGTGGTGAACGTCGCCGAGACGCCGCCGCTGCTCGACAAGACGATCACCTTCCTGTTCACCATCGCAGTGACGTTCCAGGTGGCGATCTGGGTTCGCGAGGTGATCTTCGGGCTGATCGAGCACCGCACCCGCGGTGACAGCCCCAGCGAGAGCCTGGCGAGCGCCGTCGGCATCATCCGGCTGCTGATCTCGATCGCGCTGTTCGCGATCGCGCTGGTGATGGTGCTCGGCAATATCGGGGTGAACGTGACCGGCCTGGTCGCCGGTCTCGGCGTCGGCGGCATCGCCATCGGTCTTGCCGCGCAGGGCATCTTCGGAGACCTGATCGCGGCGCTGTCGATCCTGTTCACCCGCCCCTTCCGCGTCGGCGACAACATCAAGTTCGACCAGACCAGCGGCACGGTCGCCGAAATCGGCCTCAAGTCCACCCGCGTCCGCTCGTTCGACGGCGAGATGCACATCATCTCGAACCGCCAGCTGCTCGACAAGGAGCTGCAGAACCTTACCGATCGCACCCGCATCCGCCTGCCGTTCAAGATCGGCGTGGCCTATGAGACGCCGCCGGAGAAGCTCGAGCGGCTGCCGGAGATGTTCAAGGAGATCGTCGAGGCGAACGGCGCGACCGCGGTGCGCAACGGCTTTGTGGGGTTCGGCGCGAGCTCGATCGACTATGAACTGATCGCCGAGGTTGCGACCGGGAACTGGGACGTGGGCCACCCGACGCGCGACCGCATCCTCATCGCCATCGTCCGCAAGCTGGCGGAAGAGGGGATCAGCATCCCCTATCCGACCCAGACCACCTTCACCGCGGCACCCGACGGGCGGATCATCATGCCCTATCCGGACGTGACGCCCGTGATGCGGGTGGACAAGGAAGAGGGCGAGCGCTGAGGAGCAGCCACATACTCTCAGCCGTCATCCCGGCGAAAGCCGGGATCCATCCGCCATTAGGCTGCGGCAGGCGCCGATCCGGTGACGCCAATGGATTCCGGCTTTCGCCGGAATGACGAAGGGGGTGAGGTTGACCGCCCCTCAATCATATTTCGTCACCAGCCAGCTCCACACGCCCCAAGCCAGAAGCGCCCAGACGCCCAACACGATCGCGACCCCGCCCCAGCTCACCGGCCGGTGGCTCGCGTCCTCGGCCGCCGCGCGGTGCTCGGCAAACTGCTCGGCCGGGATCAGCCGCTCGAACAGCCAGACGCCGAGCGGGATCAGGATGGCATCGTCCACCAGCCCGAGCACGGGGACGAAATCGGGGATCAGGTCGATCGGCGACAGCGCATAGGCCGCGACCAGGATGCCAACGATCCGCGCCGCCAGGGGCGTACGCGGATCGCGGATGGCGAGCCATACGGCATGCGCCTCGGTGCGGACGCGGTGAGCGAGCGAAGGACCCATGGCCCCTGGATCGCCCAGCCGCGTCGCGCGGTCAATCTCGGCTCAGCGCTCCGCCGTGGTCTCGACCTTGGCGTGGCTGCCGGTCTCGTCCGACTTGATCGTGCCGCCGAACAGCATCTTCACCTTGCCGGTGAGCGACATGTCCGTCTCCCACAGCTCGGCATCGTCGATGTCGACGCGGAGCAGCGCGAGGTTCGGGTCCTGCTTGCCGCCCGGAAACCAGGCTTCGACCTGGCTGTTCCACAGCTTGTCGATCATCGCGAAGTCGTTGTCGACGCGCGCCGTTCCCGATAGGCAGGCGAAAAAGTCGTGCCCCTTGGAGACGAACTGGAGCATCGCCGCGCCGCCCTTGGCCATGCGGTTGTCCTTGCCGATGAAGAAGAAGATCGTGTCGACCTGGTCCTCGTCGAGCTGCGCGGTCAGCGGCTCGCTGTGCTGGCCGTCCTGCAGGCCCGCCATCACGAAGGGGCTGTCCGCCAGCTTGGACCAGAAATGCTTCTTCAGTTCGACCGTGTCGGCCATGATCGTCTCCCGAGTTTGGATACCTGGCCGTAACGTGCAGGTCCGCTCAGGCGTTCCGGATCGCGGCGGCGGCGCCGATCAGTTCGAGGTCGGCGCGGTTGACCAGCGCCACCGGGGTTTCGGCGAGCTGGCGGCGGAAGGCGGTGCGCGCCTCCATCCGGCGGCGGAAGCCGGGCTGCTTCAGCTGAGTCTCCAGCGCACGGGCGATCGCGCCGGTGAGGAACACGCCGTCCCAGGCATCGAAGGTCAGCGCCAGATCGCCGACAAACGCGCCGAGATGCTCGACGAACATCCGCACCACCGCGCCGGCGATCGGATCGCGGCCGGCGTTGCGGGTCACATCCTCCGGCGCGGGCAGCCGCTTGCCGCCGGACAGCGCCTCATAGGCGAGCAGCAGCCCGTTGGCGCTGAGCAGGGTCTCGACCTCGACCAGCCCGCCGCGCGCCTTGCAGAAGGTCGCGAACCGCTCCTCGTCGCCGTTCTGGGGAGCAAAGCCGATATGCCCCGCCTCGCTCTGAACGGGCACATGGCGACCGTCGGCACCTATCAGCGCGGCGACGCCGAGGCCCGTGCCGACCCCGATCACGGCATAGTTGCCGCCCGGCGCGATCGGCTTGGGCGCGGCGCCCGGGAGCGCGGTAAACGTTGTCGGCGGAAGCCGGGTAAGCGCCAGCGCGTTGGCGGCGCATTCGTTGAGCGCCAACGGCTTCTCGCGCAGCACCGCTTCGACACCCGCAAGCGAGATGTACCAGCGGCTGCCGGTGAGGTTGATCAGGTCGCCGCGCACCGCACCGGCGACGGCAAGCACGCTCGGCAGCCGCGCATCGCGCAGGCCGACGCCGCAAAGATATGCCACAAGGGCACTGGTGAAGGTCTGATGGTCGGCGTTCGAAAAGCGCTTGATCTCGCGCGGCTCGTCGCCTTCCGCGCCGCCGGTCAGGCCGAAGCGAACCGATTGTCGGCCGATATCGGCCACCAGCGCCACGCCATCTTCCATCGAGCCCTCTCTCCCCTGCCGGCTTCTTCTCGAAGCTCGCCCAGGCGATATCGCTAACAATGGTTACCGTAGCAATAAACAAGCCGCAATTAGTTTGATTTTCACGCGAATTTCAGACAATTCGCGGGTCCGCACCGAAACGATTGGCGCCGATGGCCGGCGACCAGTAGAGCGCGACTGCCAGAATCGCGAGCGCGACTTGCCCCGCCAGCGGCAGCATCGGCACGCCGGGATGCAGCCCGATCGCCACCTGGGTGCGGTCCAGATCGCCCGCCACCCCGATCGCGGCAAGCAGCAGGCCCGGGATCGCCGGCAGCCCGACATCGTGCAGCCGCCGCACGATCAGCCCGATCAGCGGCACGAACAGCGCCAGCGCCAGCGCCTCCTCCACCGCGACGCGGCGCCAGAAGACCGTGAGGTTGAGCGGCGTCGGCGGATGGAAGAAGTGGAAGCCGAGGAACAACAGCAGCTCGCCGATCGCGATCAGGATCAGCGCGCTGGTCAGCTCGCTGCGCGTCGAGCGCCCGTGGAACACGAAGCTCTGGCCGATGGCGCGGAGGCCGTTCCGCAGCGACACCCCGTCGCGATAGCTGGCTGCTGTCATGGGCCGGAGGGTGCAGCGCAGCACACCCTCCGGTCAACCCCTTAGAGCGTCTCGAAAAGACCCGCCGCGCCCATGCCGCCGCCGATGCACATCGTCACGACGACATATTTGGCACCGCGGCGCTTGCCTTCGATCAGCGCATGGCCGGTCATCCGCGCGCCCGACATGCCGTACGGGTGGCCGATCGAGATGGCGCCGCCGTTCACGTTGAGCAGTTCATTGGGGATGCCCAGCTTGTCGCGGCAATAGAGCACCTGCACCGCGAACGCCTCGTTGAGCTCCCACAGGCCGATATCGTCCATCTTCAGGTTGAAGCGCTCGAGCAGCTTGGGAATGGCATAGACCGGGCCGATGCCCATCTCGTCGGGCTTGGTGCCCGCCACCGCCATGCCGATATAGCGGCCGAGCGGGGTGAGGCCGCGCTGCTCGGCAAGCTTCTCCTCCATCAGCACCGCGGCCGAAGCGCCGTCGGACAGCTGGCTGGCATTGCCCGCGGTGACGGTGCCGTTGGGCACCACCGGCTGGAGCGCCTGCAGGCCCTCCAGCGTCGTTTCCGGACGATTGCCCTCGTCCTTGGCAAGCGTGATTTCCTTCTGCGAGACTTCCTTGGTCTCCTTGTTGACCAGGTTCATCGTCGCGGTGACCGGCACGATCTCGTCGTCGAACTTGCCCGCAGCCTGCGCGGCGGCGGTGCGCTGCTGCGACTGGAGGGCATAGGCGTCGCACGCCTCGCGGCCGATGCCGTAGCGTGCGGCGACCACTTCAGCGGTCTGGAGCATCGGCATATAGGTGTCGTTGTGCATCGCGATCAGCTCGCGATCGGGCTCGACGCGCATCTGCGGGGTCTGGACGAGGCTGATCGATTCGACACCGCCGCCAAGGGTGATGTCCATATTGTCGACGACGATCTGCTTGGCCGCCGTCGCGATCGCCATCAGGCCCGAGGCGCACTGGCGGTCGATCGACATGCCCGGCACTTCGACCGGCAGGCCGGCGCGGAGCAGCGCGAGGCGGGCGATGTTGGGCGCCTGGCTGCCCTGCTGGAGCGCGGCGCCGAACACGACGTCGTCGACCTGGCCCGGCTCTAGCCCTGCCCGCTCGACCGCCGCGCGGATCGCGTGCGCGCCCAGCGTCGGCGCCGGCGTGGCGTTGAACGCCCCGCGATAGGCCCGGCCGATGCCCGTGCGGGCGGTGGAAACGATGACTGCGGAGCGCATTTCCTGTCCTTCCTTCTTCGCTCCCCTCCCGCTTGCGGGAGGGGAAATTAGACGTAAATCAGCGCGATCCACTCGGCGATCACCGCCGGCTTCTCCTCGCCTTCGATCTCGAGCTGATATTCCTGCACCTGTTCCCAGACGCCGAGCTTGCGCTCGACGAACTTCTTGAGCGTGAAGCGCCCGCGCACCCGCTTGCCCGAGCGCACCGGCGTGAGGAACCGAACCTTGTTCCCTCCATAGTTCACCCCCATCCGCACGCCCTCGATCGCCGGCGCATCGGTGCGCGCGGCGAGCATCGGCATCAGCGACAGCGAGAGGAAGCCATGCGCGATCGTGCCGCCGAACGGAGTCTCGGCCGCGCGCACCGGATCGACATGGAGGAACTGGTGGTCGCCGGTCGCCTCTGCGAACTGGTCGATCATCGCCTGGGTGACCTCCACCCAGTCCGAGACATGCTCGGTGCCGACCCGTTCGGCCATCTCCTGCGGGGTGACGGTCGCCGCCAAGACTATCCTCTCGCGTAATTATCTTTCATAGGCACGCCATATCTAGTGGGGCCACCGGCCTCCCTGCAAGCTTTAGCCGACCGGAAACTGGAAAATGCCGACTGCCGTACCGTCACACCACCGCAAATCGATGGCCAAGCTGCACCGTGCGGCCGAACCCGATGTTCTAAAACCGCTTCTGGAGCGGGCGCGACTCACGCCCGATTCGCGCGAGCGGGTGATGGACCACGCGCTGGCGCTGCTGGCGGACCTGCGCGCCGCGCAGAATCGCGGCTGGGTGAACCAGTTCCTCCAGGAATACCGGCTGAACTCGTCTGAGGGCGTGGCGCTGCTCAGCCTGGCCGAGGCGTTCCTGCGCGTGCCCGATCCCGAAACCGCCGACCTGCTGATCGCCGACAAGATCGGCGATGCCGACTGGAAAGCGCATTCGGGCAAGTCGAACTCGGTGCTGGTCAATTCGGCGACCTGGGGCCTGATGCTGGGCCGCGCGCTGGTCGGCGACGAGAAGACGGGCGTGCTCCGCCGCCTGATCTCGCGCGCCGGCGAGCCCTTCGTCCGCCAGGCGGTGGGCGCCGCGATGAAGCGGATGGGCGAGGTGTTCGTGATGGGCCGCACCATCGACGAGGCGATGAAGCGGATGAAGAAGCCCGAGAACAAGGGCTTCACCGCCAGCTTCGACATGCTGGGCGAGGCCGCGCGCACCAAGGCCGATGCCGAACGCTATTTCCAGGCCTATTTCGAGGCAATCCGCGCGGTCGGCCGCGATCCCAAGGCGGGCCATTCGATCTCGGTGAAGCTCTCCGCGCTGCACCCGCGCTACGAAGTCGCGCAATATGATCGCTGCGTGCCCGAGCTGACCGACATGCTGGCCCAGCTCGCCTCGGAATCGGCGGCGCAGGGCATCCCGCTCACCGTCGACGCGGAGGAGAGCGAGCGGCTGGAGATGAGCCTCGACATCATCGGTTCGGTCGCAAGGCGGCCCGAGCTGCGCGGCTGGAACGGCTTCGGCATGGCGGTACAGGCCTATGGCAAGCGCGCCCGCGCGGTGATCGGCTGGGCCGACGATCTCGGCCGGCCGATGCACGTCCGCCTGGTCAAGGGCGCCTATTGGGACAGCGAGATCAAGCGCACCCAGGTCGAGGGCCTGGCGGACTATCCCCTGTTCACCCGCAAGGCGGCGACCGACGTGTCGTACCTCGCCTGCGCGCGCGACATGCTGGCGGCGAAGAACATCGTGCCTGCCTTTGCCAGCCACAATGCGTTGACCGTCGCCACCATCCTCGACTGGGCCGGTGACAGCCGCGACTTCGAGTTCCAGCGGCTCCATGGCATGGGCGAAGGGCTGTACGAGCGGCTGGTCAACGAACAGGGCTATCACTGCCGCATCTATGCGCCGGTGGGTGGGCACCGCGACCTGCTGGCGTACCTCGTCCGCCGCCTGCTCGAGAACGGCGCCAACTCCAGCTTCGTCCACCAGCTGGCCGACGAGCAGTTGAGCGAAGCCGAGCTGCTCGCCGATCCGGTGGAGAAGATCGCGGCCGTTGGCGGCACGCGGCATCCGAGCATTCCCCTGCCAGTCGATCTGTTCGGCGCTTGGAAGAACTCGGGCGGGATCGATCTCGCCGAGCGGACCATCCTTGCAGAGACGGCGGCGGCGATTGCAGCCTCTCCCCCTCCCGCGCGCGGGAGGGGGCCGGGGGGTGGGCCCACGCTCACCACCAGCGAACCGGCTGTGGAAGCCGGGGGCCCACCCCCTGCCCCCTCCCGCACGCGGGAGGGGGTTGCTTCAGCCATCGACCGCGCCTCAGCCGCCTTCCCCGGCTGGGCGGCCACCCCGCTCGCCACGCGCGCCGCGATCCTCGAGCGCCTCGCCGACCTGCTCGAGGAAAACCGCATCGAGCTGATGGCGCTGGCCGTCAAGGAAGCCTTCAAGACCATCCCCGATGCTCTCGGCGAGGTCCGCGAGGCCGCCGATTTCTGCCGCTACTATGCGCTCCAGGCGCGCACCGGCCTCGCGCCGATCACCCTCCCCGGGCCGACGGGCGAGCGCAACGAGCTGCGCATGGAAGGCCGCGGCGTGTGGGCGACGATCGCACCGTGGAACTTCCCGCTGGCGATCTTCCTCGGCCAGACCGCCGCCGCGCTGGTCGCGGGTAACGCCGTAGTCGCCAAGCCCGCGCCGCAGACGCCGGAGATCGCCCGCGCCGCGGTGCGCCTCGCCCATCAGGCGGGCGTGCCCGAGGATGCGCTGGTGCTGGTGACCGGCGGGCCGGAAGTCGGCGCCGCGCTCACCTCCGACCATCGCATCGCCGGAGTGGCGTTCACCGGCTCGACGCCGACCGCCAAGAAGATCGCCGCCGCGCTGCTGGAAGGCAACGACCGCCCGCTGGTGCCGCTGATCGCCGAGACCGGCGGCATCAACGCGATGATCGTCGATTCGACCGCCCTGCCCGAGCAGGTGGTGGCCGACGTGCTGACCTCGGCCTTCCGCTCCGCCGGGCAGCGCTGCTCGGCGCTGCGGCTGCTGTTGCTGCAGGAAGAGATCGCCGAGGGCGTGATCGAGATGCTGCGCGGCGCGATGGAGCTGCTGATCCTCGGCGACCCCGCCGATCCGCGCACCGATATCGGCCCGGTGATCGACCAGGCGGCGTACGACAAGCTGATAGCCTATCGCGACAGCGCCAAGGCCCAGTGGATCAAGACCGTGCCGGTGCCCGCCACCGGCCTGTTCGTGCCGCCGACAATGATCCGCATCGACCGGCCCGAGGACCTGACCCGCGAATGGTTCGGGCCGATCCTCCACGTCGCCACCTGGAAGGCGGGCACGCTCGCGGAGACGGTGGCGCGGGTGAATGCGAAGGGCTTTGGGCTGACCATGGGCCTGCACAGCCGCATCGCCCGCTCGGCCGAGCTGGTCGAGGCGGAGGCGCGGGTGGGCAATTTGTACATCAACCGCTCGATGATCGGTGCGGTGGTGGGCTCGCAGCCCTTCGGCGGCGAGGGCCTGTCGGGCACCGGTCCCAAGGCGGGCGGCCCGCACTATCTGCACCGCTTCTGCGCGGAGCGGGCGGTGTCGGTGGACACGACCAGCGCCGGCGGCAATGCGACCCTGCTCAGCCTGGACGAAGGGGGGATTTGAGCTGGCCTAGCTATCCTCTCCCTTGAGGGAGGGGATAGCGAAGCTTGGAGAGGGTGAGCGGCGCGCAAGCGCCGCCTAGCCGTTCGATAGCCGGACTGCCCCTCTCCCTCCCACTGCCTTCGGCAGCGGGCCCCACCCTCTCCCCGGTGGGGAGAGGGATAAATCGCTCACCCGCCGTGCGTGGCCATCCACTGCTCGACGACCGGCGCAATGCGGTTGCGCCATTTCGAGCCGTTGAAGATGCCGTAATGGCCGACGCCTTCGGCCAGATGGTATTGCTTGTGCGATTCCGGCAGGTTGGTCGCGATCGTCAGCGCCGCCTTGGTCTGGCCGATGCCCGAGATGTCGTCGCGCTCGCCTTCGATCGCGAGGATGCCGATGTCCTTGATCGCGCCCGGATCGACCTTGCGGCCGCGGTGCAGCATCTCGCCCTTGGGCAGCGCGTGGGTCTGGAACACCACTTCGATCGTCTGGAGATAGAATTCGGCGGTCATGTCGCAGACCGAACGATATTCCTCGTAGAACTTCATCGTCGCGTCGGCGCTCTCGTCGTCGCCCTGGACGAGATGCTTGAACATCTCCCAATGCGAGATGAGGTGGTTGCCGAGGTTCATCGTCATGAAGCCGGCGAGCTGGAGGAAGCCGGGATAGACCTTCCGACCCGCACCCGCATAGGTCATCGGGACGGTGGCGATGACGTTGTGCTCGAACCAGCTGTACGGCCGCTCGGTCGCCAGCGTGTTGACCGCGGTGGGCGCCTCGCGCGTGTCGATCGGGCCGCCCATCATGGTCAGCGTCGCCGGGCGATTGGGGTGATTGTCCGCGCTCATCACCGCCGCGGCGGCATAGCAGGGCACCGAGGGTTGGCACACCGCCAGCATGTGCGGGCGGGGCGCACCCTCCGCGCCGATATGCGCGAGGAAATCGATCACATAATCGACATAGTCGTCGAGGTCGAAGCGGCCTTCGCTGGTCGGCACCAGCTTCGCGTCGCGCCAGTCGGTGATGTACACATCGGCCACCGGCAGCATCCGCTGCACCGTGCCGCGCAGCAGCGTGGCATAATGGCCGGACATCGGCGCGACGATCAGCAGCTTCGGCCCGCCCTCGACGCCTTCGCGGACGAAGCGCTTGAGCTGGCCAAACGGCTTCCGCAGCACGATCTCCTCATGCACCTCGACCCGGCGGCCGTCGATCTCGGTGAAGTCGAGCGCGAATTCGGGCTTGCCGCGCGGTGCGGAGGCGTGCGCGAACACCTCCAGCGCCGAGGCCATCACCGGCCCGCCGCCGAAATAGGCGAACGGATTGGCCGGATTGTTGAGCAGCCCCGCGCCGAAATTGGCCAGAGCACTCGCACCTGCGAGCATCGAACGTTGGAATTCGTAAGCGTCGTACAGCATAAAATTCCTTCCCCGTGCCCCGATCCCTGCAGCGGGGGTTGTCTTACCACTCATATAGACGGCGGCGTTGTGCGCCGCAACGTCGTACCTATGCGGAACCGAGACAAACGGAGGTAGTTCCCCTGCCCCGCGAACCGCGCTAGTCGCTTTCCCCATGGCCGACACGACCCCGCCGCCGGCGCCGCGCCGCAAGCTCAGCAGCCTGCTGGTCATCTGGCAGTTCACCCGCCGCTATCCGCTGCAGATCGCCGTCGCGATGGTGTCGCTGCTCACCTCGTCCGCCGCGACGCTGTGGATCCCGCGCACCTTCAAACAGATCGTCGACAACGGCTTTTCGGCCGGTGCCGATACCAGCAGGATCGGGATCTATTTCCAGGGCCTGCTCGCGGTGATCCTGGTGCTGTCGATCGCGACGGCAGTGCGCTTCTTCTTCATCTCCTGGGTGGCCGAGCGCACCGTGGCGGACCTGCGCATTGCAGTGCACCGCAACCTGCTGCGCCTGCCACCGAAATGGTTCGAGGAGAACCGGCCCTCGGAGATCGCCTCGCGTCTCACCTCGGACACCGCGCTGGTCGAGCAGGTGGTCGGCTCGACCGTGTCGATCGCGCTGCGCAACCTGCTGACCGGTATCGGCGGGGTGATCTATCTGTTCGTGCTGTCGCCCAAGATTGCCGCCTATCTGATCGTCGGCATGCCGCTCACCGTGCTGCCGATCGTCTGGCTGGGCGGGCGCGTGCGGCAATATTCGCGCGCCAGCCAGGACCGCGTCGCCGATATCGGCGCGATCGCCTCCGAAACGCTGGGCGCGATGCGGATCGTCCAGGCCTTCGGGCAGGAGCGGCGCGAGGGCCAGCGCTTCCAGGACGCGGTGGTGCGCAGCTTCGCCGCCGCGCAGAAGCGCTTTGCGCTCCGCGCGATCATGACCGCGCTGGTGATCGGCCTGCTGTTCACCGCGATCACGCTGATCATGTGGGACGCGGTCTCGGGTGTCGCCGCCGGCCAGATCAGCGGCGGCGCGATTACGGCGTTCGTGATCACAGCCGGCCTCGTCACCGGCTCGTTCGGCGCGCTGACCGAAGTCTATGGCGATCTGCTGCGCGCCTCGGGCGCCGCCAGCCGGCTCGCGGAATTGCTCCAGCAGGAATCGGACATCGCCCCGCCCGCCAATCCGGTGGCGCTGCCCAGCCCGGCCGAAGGCGCGATCGCGTTCGACGCGGTGACCTTCCGCTATCCGACGCGGCCCGAGGTTTCGGCGCTGCAGGACTTCTCGCTGTTCGTCGCACCCGGCGAGACGGTGGCGGTGGTCGGCCCCTCGGGCGCCGGAAAGTCGACGCTGTTCCAGCTGCTCCAGCGCTTCTACGACCCCGAAAGCGGCGAGATTCGCATCGACGGCGTCGCCGTCCCCAAGGCCGATCCGGCGGAGGTGCGCGCGCGCATCGCGATGGTGCCGCAGGAGACGGTGATCTTCGCCGCCAGCGCCCGCGACAATCTCCGCTATGGCGCCTGGGACGCCAGCGACGAAGCGATCTGGGCCGCTGCCGAGGCGGCCAACGCCGCCGAGTTCCTGCGCAGCCTGCCGGATGGGCTCGATACCTTCCTCGGCGAAGGCGGCGCGCGGCTTTCGGGCGGGCAGCGCCAGCGTCTCGCCATCGCCCGCGCTCTGCTCCGCGACGCGCCGATCCTGCTGCTCGACGAAGCGACCAGCGCGCTCGACGCCGAGAGCGAGAAGCTGGTGCAGGATGCGCTCGAGCATCTGATGCAGGGCCGCACCACGCTGGTGATCGCGCACCGCCTCGCGACTGTGCGCGCGGCCGGGCGGATCATCGTGATGGACGGCGGGCGGATCGTCGAGACCGGCACCCATGCCGAACTGGTGGCGCAGGGCGGGCTCTATGCTCGGCTGGCCGCGCTGCAGTTCAACGAAGCGGCGTAATAGCGAAACAAGAGCATGTCCTCTCCCGCCGTGCCGGGGGAGGAATGCTCAGGCTGCCAGTGCAGTCCGGGACGCGATCCATTCGGCGAAGGCCGGCACTTCCAGCGGCCGTGCGAACCAATAGCCCTGTGCTTCCTCGCAGCCCATGCCGGCCAGGATCGCGGCGGCCTCTGCGGTTTCCACCCCCTCGGCCACGATGCGGCGGCCGAGCTTGTGGAGCAGGCCGACCATCGTCTCGACCAGCACAAAATCGGCACCCGAAACGGAGCTTAGCCCCCGCACGAAGGCCTGATCAATCTTCACGACATGCGCGGGCACCTGCTGGAGATAGGCAAGGCTGCTGTGCCCCGTACCGAAATCGTCGATCGCCAGCGCGATCCCCGCCTCGGCCAGCTCGCGCAGCATCGCCAGCGCCTTTTCCGGCTGCGCCATCATCGCGCTTTCGGTGAGTTCGACCTCCAACTGAGAGGGGCGCAGCTGGCGGGCGATCAGCGCCAGCTGGATGCGCTGGATCAGGTCCGCTTCCATAAGGTTGGCGGCCGAGATGTTGACCGACAGCGTCAGGTCGAGCCCGGCCGCCTGCCAGGCGGCAAGCTGGTCGAGCGCGTGCTCCAGCACCCATTGCGTTGTCGGGCGAGCCAACGCTGTTTGCTCGATAATCGGGATGAATTCGCCCGGCGACACTTCGCCCAGAGTCGGATGGCGCCAGCGCAGCAGCGTCTCCGCGCTGAGGCAGCGCCCCGTGGCGAGGTCGACACGCGGCTGGAAGACCAGCCGCAGCTGATCCTCCGCTTCCAGCGCCGCGCCAAAATCTTGCAGCAGATCGTAGTGTCGCCGCATCGCATGGTCGCGCGCTTCGGAATAAAGCGCGATAGCACCATCGATGCGGCGCGCGTCCTGCGCCGCGCTGGCAGCGCCGCGCAGCACGTCTTCGGGTGTAACTTCGCCCAACCGGAACGGGCGAACGCCGATGGCCACGCTGGTGACGAATCGGACGCTCGACGTCGCCCGAATTACCTCGAAGCCGCGTTCGAGCACCGTGATATAGGCCTGCACCTCCATGTCGGGGGGCGACAGGAAGGCGAACTGAGTCGTGCCGACATGATAGGCGGTCCGGTTCGGACCGAGCACGTTCTGGATCGCGTGCGCTGCCTCGCGCACCATTTCATCGAGCCGGGCGGCGCCCATCGCCCCGACGATCTTGGCGATCTGGTCGTCGCGGGCAAGATCGGCGACCACGGCAATACGCGCCTGTCCTGGGCAGTCCAGCGCCAGATCGGACAGGTCCTCGCAGAACTGGGCGCGCGTCGGCAGTCCGCTGATCGGGTCGATGCGACCGAAGGAATGCTGCAGCTCGATCTGCTCCATCACCATGGCGGCGAGATCGGTCAGCGCCGCCAGTTCCTCGGGCTTGGCGATGCGCGGCTCGACGCCCAGCACGCACAGCGCGCCGAGCCCATAGCCCTCCCTGGTCACCAGCGGCGCCCCGGCATAGAAGCGCGTGCCATGTTCGGCCAGCAGGCTGTCCGCGTAACAAGCGTGCGTCGCGAAATCCTCGATCACGACCAAATCGCGCGTTTCGGCGACTTCCGCGCAAGGCGCCTTGTCGCGCGGGATGCTGCAATGCTCCACGCCGACGCGCGACTTGAACCATTGCCGGTCCCTGTCGGTCAGCGACACCGCCGCGATTGGCAGGCCGAAGATCTGCGCCGCCATCCGCGTGATGCGGTCGAAATGCTCGCTCGGGGGCGTGTCGAGCAGCTTCAGCTGATGCAGCGCGTCGAGCCGCGCGGCTTCCCGGTAATCCTGCACAATCGTTCCCTTCGCCGTTCATTATAGACACGGCGCCGTGGCGATCCGGGATCCCGGGAAAATCCGGTGGTTAACCGGCCGTCATGCTCTTCGCGACCGCCTCGGCGACCTTGATTCCGTCGATCGCCGCCGAGAGGATGCCGCCGGCATAACCCGCGCCCTCGCCCGCCGGAAACAAGCGCGGCGTGTTGAGGCTCTGCAGATCCGCCCCGCGGGTGATCCGCAGCGGCGAGGAGGTGCGCGTCTCCACCCCGGTCATCACCGCCTCGGGATGGTCGTAGCGCGCGATCTGCCGGCCGAACACCGGCAGAGCCTCGCGGAACGCCTCGATCACGAAATCGGGCAGGCAGGCCGAGAGATCGGTGGGCGTGACGCCCGGCTTGTAGCTTGGCACCACCTGGCCCAGCGCGGTCGAGGGCCTTCCGGCGAGCAGATCGCCGACCAGCTGGCCCGGCGCATGGTAGTTGGAGCCGCCGGCGAGGAAAGCGGCGTCCTCCCATTTGCGCTGGAGCTCGATGCCCGCGAGCGGCCCTCCGGGATAATCGCGCGCAGGATCGATCGCGACGACCAGGCCCGAATTGGCGTTGAACTCGGCGCGCGAATATTGGCTCATGCCGTTGGTGACGACGCGGCCCTCCTCCGAGGTTGCCGCCACCACCCGCCCGCCCGGGCACATGCAGAAGCTGTAGACCGTGCGGCCATTGGCGCAGTGGTGCGACAGCGCATAGGCGGCCGCACCCAGGTCCGGATGCTTGGCGCAATTGCCGAAGCGCGCCTGGTCGATCCAGCTCTGCGGATGCTCGATCCGCACGCCGATCGAGAAGGGCTTGGCCTCCAGATGCACGCCCATGCGGTGGAGCATCTCGAAGGTCGGCCGCGCGCTATGGCCCACCGCGAGCACGACATGGTCGGCCTCCAGGAAGCTGCCGTCGTGCAGGTGCAGGCCGCGCATCTTGCGCGCGCCGTCGAGCTCGATCGCGTCGACGCGGGTCTGCCAGCGATATTCGCCGCCCAGTTCCTCGATGGTGCGGCGCATGCTCTCCACCATCGTCACGAGGCGGAAGGTGCCGATATGCGGGTGGGCCTGCCACAGGATGTCGTCGGGCGCGCCGGCCTTCACAAATTCCTCGAGCACCTTGCGGCCGAGGAAGCGCGGGTCCTTGACCCGGCAATAGAGCTTCCCGTCCGAGAAGGTCCCCGCCCCGCCCTCGCCGAACTGGACGTTCGAATCCGGATTGAGCTCGGAGCGTCGCCACAGGCCCCAGGTATCCTTGGTGCGCTCGCGCACGATCTTGCCGCGATCGACGATGATCGGGCGGAAGCCCATCCGGGCGAGGATCAGGCCGGCGAACAGCCCACACGGCCCCGCGCCGATCACCACCGGACGGAGACCCTGCCAGCCTTCGGGCGCGTGGACCGGCGGGCGGTAGGTCATGTCCGGGGTCGGCCGCACGTCCTTGTCACCGGCGAGGCGCGCCAGCACCTCGGCCTCATCCGTCAGGTCGACGTCGACGGTGTAGACCAGCAGGATCGCATTGCGCCGCCGGGCATCGTTGCCGCGCTTGAACACAGTGAAGCCGCGCACCTCGGCCGGCGCCACCCCCAGCCTCGCCGCGATCGCGGGGGCAATCGCATCGGCGGGATGGTCTAGCGGCAGGGAAAGTCCGGACAGGCGCAGCATCGAAAATTGGGTCCAGCAGATGTTGGGGGGCGTGATCGTCCCTTAGCGTGGTGGGACGGAGCGGCAAACCAGGGATTGCGCGCTGGCCGTACCACAAACCCCATTGTCATTCCCGCAAAGGCGGGAATCCATTTGCCAGGGCGCTGGGGAATAGAACCGCGGGTTCAGCGCCAATGGATCTCCGCCTTCGCGGGGATGACGTCAGGGTGTGAGGCGACGGAAACGCCCTCACTCCCGCGCCAGCGAGTCGCGCAGCGCCTGCGCTTCGCTATTCAGCGCAGCCAGTCGATCGAGCGTCAGATCGGTCTTCTCGAGGATCGCCTCCCCCAGGCAGCCGCATTGCTCGCGGATCGCTTGGCCTTGCTCGGTGAGGAACACCTGGACCTGGCGCTCATCTTCCGGATTGCGGCGGCGCTCGACCAGCCCGGCAGCCTCCAGCCGCTTCACCAGTGGCGTGATCGTGCTCGATTCGAGCGCGAGCCGCTCGCCGATCGCGCCCACCGTGCGGCCGTCCTTCTCCCACAGCGCATGGAGCACCAGATATTGCGGATAGGTGATCCCCAGCCGATCGAGGATCGGCTTGTAGACGCGTGTGATCGCCATGCTCGCGCTGTAGAGCGAGAAGCAGAGCTGGCCGTCGAGCGGAAGCGGGGCAGGCATGGGCAGAAACTCCTCCCCGCCAAAGCGCAGCGGGATGAAACATATATCGCGATAAAGATTTCTCTGGACAAGGGGAGCAGCCTCGCCTATCTACTACTTATCGCGATAATGATTATCGCGGAACTTAAAGGAGACATCCGATGTCGGTCGATGTGAAGTACACCACCAAGGCAACTGCAACCGGCGGCCGTGACGGCAGCGCACGCTCGGAAGACGGCGTTCTCGACGTCAAGCTCTCGACCCCGAAGGAACTGGGCGGCGCCGGCGGTGACGGCACCAATCCCGAGCAGCTGTTCGCGGCGGGCTATTCGGCCTGCTTCATCGGCGCGCTCAAGGCGGTCGGTGCGGGCATGAAGATCAAGGTTCCGGCCGACGTCACGGTCACGGCAACGGTGGGCATCGGCCCGCGTTCGGAAGGCGGCTTCGGCATCACCGCCGATCTGCTGGTCAGCCTGCCGGGCATGGATCGCGAAGAGGCCCAGAAGCTGGTCGACGCCGCGCACCAGGTCTGCCCCTATTCGAACGCGACCCGCGGCAACGTGAACGTCGGCCTGACGCTGGCGTGATCACGCTACGCCCTCTCCCTGCTGGGAGAGGGCCATTACTCTCGACAAAATACCCCGTCATCCCCGCGAAGACGGGGATCCATTGGTGGTGACGCCGCGGCTCTTTTCTCCGACGTCCTGGCAAATGGATTCCCGCCTTCGCGGGAATGACGATGAATTTAGAGGCGCTGTCGGTGCTTCCACTCGAGCGAACGGTCGTCATGTTCGGGGAAGAAGGCCGGCGCTCTCAGACCCGCATGTCCAGCAGCGCCCCCATCATCCGGTCCTCGGTCTTGATCACCGAGAGGTTCGCGCGAAACGAGAAGAGCGCCTTGCGCTGTTCGACATCCTCGCTCGCGAAATCGACGTCGGGCGCTTCGATGTTTCCATCCGCATCGGCATCCTGCGATTCGGGATCGTAGCGCGGCCCCGTGCCCGGCACCGCCGGCACCGGCTTGGCGTTGACGCCGCCCGCGGCAGCCGCTGCCTGATAGATCGCGATCGGCTGATAGGCGTGGTTGACCGTCTTGCCGATCGCATTCGCCGCCGTCACCGCCTTGACGGTCTCGCCGGTGGTATTGGCGTTGGCGACGTTCTGCGCGCTGACGTTGATCCGCGCGACGCTGGCCTGGGCCCCCGTAAGGGCAATGTTGGTGGCGATCATGGCGCTACTCCGATGCGCCAGTGTCGCAGCAGCACGTGAACAAGCGGTTGCCGAACATGCTTAACCGGCCGCACACGCAAAAAGGGCCGCGCCGCCGAACTGGCAGACGCGGCCCGTTTGTCAGCGCATCACTTGCGGATGAACGCCAGCAGATCGGGGTTCAGCACGTCAGCGTGCGTGGTCAGCATGCCGTGCGGATAGCCCTTGTAGACCTTCAGCTCGCCATTCTTGACCAGCTTCACGCCCAGCATCGCCGAATCCGCGATCGGCACGATCTGGTCGTCGTCGCCGTGCATGAACAGCACCGGCACCTGAATCTTCTTCAGATCCTCGGTCTGGTCGGTTTCCGAGAAGGCCTTGATGCAGTCATACTGCGCCTTCGCGCCGCCCATCATGCCCTGGCGCCACCAATTCTGGATGATGCCCTGCGAGATCTTCGCACCCGGACGGTTGAAGCCGTAGAACGGGCCCGACGGCACATCGAGGTAGAATTGCGCGCGGTTCGCGGCGAGCGCGGCGCGGAAGCCGTCGAACACCTCGATCGGCAGGCCGCCGGGGTTGCTGGCGGTCTTGACCATGATCGGCGGGATCGCGCCGACCAGCACGGCCTTGGCGACACGGCCCGGCTTGGAGCGCGCGACATAGGCCGCGACTTCGCCGCCGCCGGTCGAGTGGCCGATATGCACGGCGTTCTTCAGGTCCAGCGCGTCGGCCAGTTCGATCACGTCTGCGGCATAGGTCGCCATGTCGTTGCCGGTGTCGGTCTGGGTCGAACGACCATGACCGCGGCGATCATGCGCGATCACGCGGTAGCCGTGCTGCAGGAAGTACAGCATCTGCGCATCCCAATCGTCCGCGCTCAGCGGCCAGCCATGGTGGAACACGATCGGCTGGGCGGTCTTGGGGCCCCAGTCCTTGTAGAAGATTGTCGTGCCGTCCTTGACCGTGATGGTAGCCATGTTCGCTTCTCCATGATGTGAGTGGCCCTGGGCCATCGCCTGCGCCGTCGGTGCGAGCGCCGCGACGGTACCCACCGCCAGCGCGCCTTCCAGCAATTCGCGGCGCGTGACGCCCAGCATAGTTTCGATTCCGCTCATCCCCGCACTCCTCCGAACCAACGCCGATTCGATGTTGGCGCGCGGTGCGCCCGATCGGCTGCGGCCGTTCATGACAGGATCGATACGGCCGCGAAATCGAACGCTGGTATAGGGCGACCCACCGGCGGGTGAAGAAAGACCCGGTTACGCTCGTAACGACTTCGGTGCCCGGGGACACGGCCGGTCCGCGCGGCGTACGGTTCGGGAATGCTCTAGGAACGCCCCTAGGCGCGCTGAGCAATCGACGACCCGAAAGACCATCGCCCCGGAGCCAGGGCGCGGTGCGATGCGCGCGCCCCGGTTCTGCGCGCGGCGGTGCGGATGGGCATATCGACGACCCCGGCGCTCGCCGCGGCGGGACGCTCCAGCGGATGCGCTCTTGGGGCAGCCAGCCGGCCGGAGCAGGTGTGAAAAAGAAAAAGAAAGCGGCACGCGCCGCGTGGCGCGTCTTCGACCTGGACCAAGCAGCGCCTTGCGCCGCTAGGGGGGTGCCCCGAAGGGCGGATTTCAGACCGGAAATTCCGGGGGAAATGGTGGAGCCGAGGGGGATCGAACCCCTGACCTTCGCAATGCCATTGCGACGCTCTCCCAGCTGAGCTACGGCCCCATTCCCCGGGAAGGCGGCCCCTCTATAAGGGCCTTGCGGGGTTGGCAAGCGCCTTTTTCGCGCTTGCCAAAATTTTTTCGAATTACTGCTCGTCGTCGTCGCTGACGGTCTCGACGCCCAGGTCGTCGTCGCCGCCCAGATCGACGTCGTCGTCCGGCGAGGGCTCCTCGTCGTCCGCACCGATGTCCAGATCGTCATCGCCCACCAGATCGGAATCTTCCGCTTCCGGCTTGTCGGTATTGGCCTTCACTGCCTCGAACGGCAGCGGCTGCTTCGACTTCAGGATGGGCTCGGGCTCCCAGGCGAAACCGCAGTTGATGCAGGTGACCGGCTCGTCCTTGGTCAGATCATAGAAGCGCGTACCGCACTTCGGGCAGCTGCGCTTGGTGCCCCATTCCGGCTTCACCATGTGTTGCCTCTTCGCCTTTCGCTGTGTTCGGAGATTTCGGGATATGATCCCGGAAAGTGGGGCGCGCCTTGCCATGCTGCAAGCCGCCTGTCAAAGCCGCGCCCATGTCGAACACCGATCCCCGCCCTCTCACCCTCGCCGCCCGCGGTCCGCTGCGCGGCACCGTTACCGTTCCCGGCGACAAGTCGATCAGCCACCGCGCGATCATGTTTTCCGCGCTCGCGGTCGGCGAAAGCCGGATCGAAGGGCTGCTGGAGGGCGAGGACGTGCTCGCCACCGCCGCCGCGATGCGCGCGATGGGCGCCCAGGTGGAACGTGGCGAGGACGGCGTGTGGCGCGTTCACGGCGTCGGCGTCGGCGGGCTGCAGCAGCCGACCCAGGCACTCGACATGGGCAATAGCGGCACCTCGACCCGCCTGCTGATGGGCCTGGTGGCGAGCCATGGCATCACCGCCACCTTCACCGGCGACGCCTCGCTCTCGGGCCGCCCGATGGGCCGCGTGATCGAACCCTTGAGCCGGATGGGCGCCGAGATCACCGCCAGCCCCGGCGGTCGCCTGCCGCTGATGCTGCGTGGGCTCTGTCCGGCGGTGCCGATCGAATATACCCTGCCCGTCGCCTCCGCGCAGGTGAAGTCGGCCGTTCTGCTCGCCGGCCTCAACACGCCGGGCATCACCCGCGTGATCGAGCCCGTCCCCACCCGCGACCATAGCGAGCGGATGCTCCGCGGCTTCGGCGCCGAACTGACCGTCGAGGACGGCCCCGACGGCAAGATCATCTCGATCACCGGCGAGGCCGAGCTGAAGCCCCAGCACATCGTCGTCCCCGGCGACCCCTCGTCCGCGGGCTTCTGGATGGTCGCCGCGTCGATCGTGCCGGGATCGGAAATCACCATCGCCAATGTCTGCATTAACCCGACCCGCACCGGCCTGATCACCGCGCTGCGCCTGATGGGTGCCGACATCGCCGAGACCAACGCTCGCACCGTCGGCGGCGAGCCGGTCGCCGATCTGATCGTCCGCCATGCGCCCTTGAAGGCGATCGAAGTACCCGCCGATCTCGCGCCGAGCATGATCGACGAATATCCGGTGCTGTTTGTCGCCGCGTCGCTGGCCGAGGGGCGCACCGTCGCCCGCGGCGCGCACGAGCTGCGAGTCAAGGAATCGGACCGGATCGCCGCGATGCGCACCGCGCTCGAAGCCTGCGGCGTGGTCACCGAGGAGTTCGAGGACGGCCTCGCCATCCAGGGGTCGGCCGGCGCGCCGCTCGCCGGCGGCGGCAAGGTCGCGACGCTGCTCGACCACCGCATCGCGATGAGCATGACCGTCGCCGCGCTCGCCGCCGAACAGCCGATCGCAATCGACGACGTCGCGCCGGTGGCGACCAGCTATCCGAACTTCTTCGCCACGCTGGACGCGCTGACCGCCGGCTGATGCGACAGGTTCACGGCAAGTCCCTTGACGCGCGGCGCCGGTCTCGCGAGGGAACCGCATGATTATCGCAGTCGACGGCCCGGCAGCTTCGGGCAAGGGCACCATCGCGCGCGCCCTCGCCCGCCAGTACAACTTGCCGCATCTTGATACCGGCCTGCTCTATCGCGCCGTCGCCGCGACGGTACTGCGCGAGGGCCTTGATCCGAGCAAGGAAGCCGATGCCGTCGCTGCCTGCGGATTTGACGATTCGCTGCTTGCCGACCCCTTCCTGCGCACTGACGAAGTGGGCCAGACCGCCTCGATCGTCTCGGCGCATCCGCTGGTGCGCGCGGCGCTGCTCGCCCGGCAGAAGCGCTTCGCCCAGCAGCCGGGCGGCGCGCTGCTCGACGGCCGCGACATCGGCACGGTGATCGCGCCCGAGGCCGAGGTGAAGCTGTTCGTCAAGGCGACCCCGATGATCCGCGCCCAGCGCCGCCACCTGGAACTGCGCAAGAACGGCATCAACGTCAGCCTCGACAAAGTGCTCGCCGACATCCGCGCCCGCGACGAACGCGACTCGCAGCGCAGCGAGGCGCCGCTGGTGCAGGCGGCCGATGCGGTGACGCTCGATACCAGCTTCCTGTCGATCGACGCGGCGGTGCAGCGCGCGGTCGAGATCGTCGAGAAGAAGCGGGCGTCCGGGTAACAACGCCTCCCCGTGCCGGGGAGGAGCAGGATCTGCCGAAAAACTTGCGTTTCCACCCCATCCGCAGTAAGGCGCGCGCATCCTGCGGACGGGTGCTCGTGGGGGATGGCGCTGGGAGCCTAGCTTCCATGCGCCCTTTTCGCGTTTAGACGCGTCTCGGCCGTCCCCCGCCTGAACCCGACCGACGGATGTCGCGACCGGCATTCGGCCGCCGCGGCGATTCTGGCCCTCAAGACCGCCGGACCCAACCGGCTGGCCGGAAAAACGAACGTTAGGAACCTCTTTTCTATGGCCACTACGGCAACCCCATCCCGCGACGATTTCGCGGCACTGCTCGACGAAACCTTCGGTCAGGCGGACGGCTTTGAAGGCCGCGTCGTGATCGGCACCGTCACCGGCATCGAGAACGACCTCGCCGTCATCGACGTCGGCCTCAAGTCCGAAGGCCGCGTGCCGCTGCGCGAATTCGCAGCCCCCGGCCAGAAGGCGGACCTCAAGGTCGGCGACGAAGTCGAAGTCTATGTCGACCGCGTCGAGAACGCGAACGGCGAAGCGATGCTCAGCCGCGACCGCGCCCGCCGCGAAGCCGCCTGGGACAAGCTCGAGGCGGAATTCGCCCAGAACACCCGCGTCGAAGGCGTCATCTTCGGCCGCGTCAAGGGCGGCTTCACCGTCGACCTCAACGGCGCCGTGGCCTTCCTGCCGGGCAGCCAGGTCGACATCCGTCCGGTGCGTGACGTCACCCCGCTGATGGACATCGCCCAGCCCTTCCAGATCCTCAAGATGGACCGCAAGCGCGGCAACATCGTCGTGTCGCGTCGCGCGGTGCTCGAGGAAACCCGCGCCGAGCAGCGCTCGGGCCTGATCCAGAGCCTCGCCGAGGGCCAGGTGATCGACGGCGTCGTCAAGAACATCACCGATTACGGTGCGTTCGTCGACCTGGGCGGCATCGACGGCCTGCTGCACGTCACCGACCTCAGCTACAAGCGCGTCAACCACCCGTCGGAAGTGCTGAACATCGGCGACACCGTCCGCGTTCAGATCATCCGCATCAACCGCGACACGCAGCGCATCTCGCTGGGCATGAAGCAGCTCGAGAGCGATCCGTGGGATGGCGCGAGCGCAAAGTATCCGGTTGGCGCCAAGCTGTCGGGCCGTGTGACCAACATCACCGAATATGGTGCGTTCGTCGAGCTGGAAGCCGGCATCGAGGGCCTGGTCCACGTTTCGGAAATGAGCTGGACCAAGAAGAACGTCCATCCGGGCAAGATCGTCTCGACCTCGCAGGAAGTCGAAGTCGTCGTGCTCGAGGTCGATCAGGAAAAGCGCCGCATCTCGCTCGGCCTCAAGCAGGCCCAGCAGAATCCGTGGGAAAAGTTCGCCGAAGAGCACCCGGTCGGTTCGACCGTCGAGGGCGAAGTCAAGAACGCCACCGAGTTCGGCCTGTTCATCGGCCTGGACAACGACGTCGACGGCATGGTCCACATGTCGGACATCGCCTGGGGCATCTCGGGGGAAGACGCGCTGGCGCTGCACCGCAAGGGTGAGACCGTCACCGCGATCGTTCTGGCCGTCGAAGCCGACAAGGAGCGCATCTCGCTCGGCATGAAGCAGCTTGAGCGTGGCGGCGTCGCCGCTGCCGGTTCGACCGGTGGTGCCGATCGTCTCGGCAAGAACTCGGTCGTCACCGTCACCGTCCTCGAAGTCCGCGACGCGGGCCTCGAAGTGCAGGTTGGCGACGATGGCGCGACCGGCTTCATCAAGCGCACCGACCTCGGCCGCGACCGCGACGAGCAGCGTCCGGAGCGTTTCCAGGTCGGCCAGAAGTTCGATGCGATGGTCACCGGCTTCGATCGTTCGAAGAAGCCGACCTTCTCGGTCAAGGCGATGCAGATCGCCGAAGAGAAGCAGGCCGTGCAGCAATATGGCTCGTCCGACTCGGGCGCGTCGCTGGGCGACATTCTGGGTGAGGCCCTCAAGGCCCGCAGCCAGAACAACTAATCTTTCGACCTGAAGAGGGGCTCGGGCGCCGCGCAAGCGGTTCCCGGGCCCTTCTTTTTTGATTTTAGGACCGCATCAGCCACATCTTCTGGTTGCTGCAGATTGGGAAAAAGCGCTAAGCTTTCCTTGGGGATAGCCGTTGCGCGGCCATTGGGGGGCGCGTTTCGCCAAGGGAGGGGCCCGGATGATCCGGTCTGAGTTGGTTCAATTGCTGGTGCAGGAAAATCCGGGCCTTTCGGTCCGGGAAGTCGAAAAGATCGTCTCGATCTTCTTCGACGAGATCGTCGGCCGACTGAGTGAAGATGGTCGCGTCGAACTGCGCGGCTTCGGTGCATTTTCGACGCGCGCGCGCGATGCCCGCGTGGGTCGCAACCCGCGAACCGGCGAGTCCGTGGAAGTGGATGCCAAGCGCGTCCCCTACTTCAAGCCCGGCAAGGAGATGCGCATTCGCCTCAACATGTGATGCGCGCTTGACACGCGGCGTGCGGCAGCGTCTTGCCTGCCGCCCACGCGGACGTGGCGGAATCGGTAGACGCCGGAGACTTAAAATCTTCTGCCTTTCGAGGCGTGCGGGTTCGAGTCCCGCCGTCCGCACCAGCATGGGCTTGTACCACGCTGAAAAGGCCAGGGAATCGGCATCGCAGCCGGTGCCTGGACCTTGTCGCATCCGGGAATTGGGCAGAGCCCGCGCTTACCAGTCCTTCGCCACCGGAAGCCCCTCGCGCCACTCGGCGAGGCGGCGGACGGTGCCGGCGGTGACGCCCTCGGGCAAGGCATCCAGATCGAAGGCGCCCGCTTCGACGATCTCCAGCGAGGGACGGAAGGCGAATTCTACCTGCTCCACCAGCGCGATCGTCACCGTATCGCGGCGGAAATTGGGGCGGTGCTGCAGCGTGCCGAGTACGCGCACCGCGCCATGCGACAACATGCCGGCTTCCTCGCGAAGCTCGCGCAACGCTGCCTGTTCGGCAGTCTCGCCACCCTCATGCCCGCCGCCCGGCAGGTGCCAGCCCGGGATATAGCTGTGCCGGACGAGGATCACCTGGCCCGTCGGCGTCACCGCGATCGCCCGCACCCCGCGCGTCTGCGGCCGGGTGACGAACCAGCCCACCGTCCGCGCCGCCAGATAGCCGCGCAGCGCCAGCGTGATCGCCAGCGCCGTGAGCGGGTTCGAATGGAGCCGATTCGATGCCATAAGCACCTGATAGGCCTCGGACCCCCTGCGCGGAAGCCACCGGGGTTGGCAGCACGGGCGTGCTCCCATAGAGCTTGGGTTTCGCCGCCAGGGACCCGCCGATGCCACGCCTGCGCCTGCCCGTTTTTGCCCTGCTGCTCACCGCCACCGCGTGCGGCGGGCCCGCGGGCCAGCGCAAGGACACGACGCCGGTGGTGGTCAGCGCGATCGGCAGCGATGCGCTGCTGGTCGATCCCGGCACCACCGCCCTCGACACGGCGCAGGCGGTTGCGCTGGCAGCCACTGCGCAGGGACTGGTCCGCTTCGATCGTACCGGCCAGATCGAGCCGGCGCTGGCCGAGCGCTGGGCGGTGTTCGACGATGCGCGGAGCTATATCTTCCGGCTGGGCGAGGCGACCTGGCCCGATGGCCAGCCGGTCACCGCCGGCGAGATCGTCCGCGTGCTGCGCCGCGCGGTCGCGGCCAATACGAAGAGCCGGCTCGCCCCCTATCTCGCGGTGATCGACGAGATCGTCGAGATGACCCCGCAGGTGATCGAGGTCCGGCTGAAGAGCCCCCGCCCCGATCTGCTCAACCTGTTCGCCCAGCCCGAAATGGCGGTGTTCCGCGGCCGCAATTTTGCCGGGTCGGGTCCCTTCCGCATCGTGGCGGGCAAGCGCGACGGGCTGTTGCTGCGTCCGGCGGAGGAGCCCGGCGAGGGCCCCAGGGCGGCACCGACGCCGCAGGAATATGTACGGCTGCGCGGCGAACGCGCCGCCGCGGCCATCGCCCGCTTCCGCGCCGGTGCGTCCGATCTGGTACTTGGCGGATCACTGGCGGATTGGCCGATCATCGAGGCGGCAGGAATCGCGCCCGAGAATGTCCGGCTGGATTCCGCCTTGGGCCTGTTCGGGCTGGCGATGCTGCATCGCGAGGGCTTCCTCTCCACCCCGCAGAACCGTGCCGCCATCGCGATGGCGTTCGATCGCAGCGCGATCACCAAGGCGATCGCCCCCGATTGGTCCGCAGCCGAGACGATCCTGCCCGCGCAGATGGACTCCGCCGCGCCCCCTGCCCCCGGCAGCTGGATGACGGTCGCGCCAGACCAGCGCCGCGCGCTCGCCAGGCAGCGGGTGCGCGAATGGCAGGCGGTGCATCCCGGGCCGGTGGAAATCACCCTCGCATTGCCCTCCGGCGCGGGCGCAACGCTGCTCTGGGGCCATCTCGCCTCCGCGCTGATCGCCGTCGGCCTCACCCCGCACCGCGTCGGCCTGGGCGATCCGCGCGCCGATCTCGCGCTGGTCGACGACGTGGCGCCCTATGACAGCGGCCGCTGGTATCTGGCGAACGCCTGCCGCGCCTGTTCGGAGGACACTGCGACGCTGATCGCCGCGGCGCGCGACGCGCCCGATCTCTACAACCGCACCCATCGCATCGCCGAGGCCGATGCGATGCTGGCGAGCGACGTTGCCTTCATTCCGCTCGCCCAGCCGCTGCGCTGGTCGATCGTCGCGCTGCGCCTGTCCAATTGGCAGGGGAACGCGCGCGCCTGGCACCCGTTGAACCACCTGCGCAAGCAGTGAGGTCAGGGAATGGCACGGGCGACACGGTTGAATGAGGGTTTCGCACAGAGGCTGCCGATCGGCACCGATGCCGCGGCGGTGCGCCAGCGGATCGAGGCGATGGAGCATCTGCTGGAAGGCATCGTCACCATCCCCGGCACGCGCCGCAAGGTGGGGCTGGACGTGCTGCTCGATTTCGTGCCGGCGGTCGGCCCCAGCATCGCCGCGGCGATGGGCGCCTATCTTGCCTGGGAAGCCCGAAATCTGGGCATGCCGAAGCGGACGATCGCGCGCATGGCGGGCAATATCGGCGTCGACTGGGCGCTGGGGATGATCCCCTTCGTCGGCGCGGTGCCCGATTTCTTCTTCCGCTCGAACACCCGCAATGTGCGACTGATCAAGCGCTACCTCGACAAGCACCACCCGGCGAGCGTAGTGATCGAGGGGTGAGCGGACGAGCTAAACCCCTTCCTCCTTGGCGGAGAGGCTTACGCTACCGCAACCCCGCACCACCCACGGGCGCCGTCTCCGCAACCGTCTCCATCGCGGCGATCATCGGCCGCCCCTTGGCGATGGCGGCACGTACGGCCGGCAGCGCGAGCGAACCCGCATGCGCCGCCTTCGACTCCCACACCTCGGTGATCCACAGCAGGTCGGCATCGCTCGCATCGTTCGCCACGACATAGCTCAGGCATCCGGGCATCGCCGCCGTGCCTTCAACCAGGATCGCCGCCAGCGCATCGCGCATGCCGGGCTTTGCCGTCATCTTGCCGACCATGCCGTACATCGGCCCCGCCGGCGCAGCGGCAGCGGCCGGCGCGGCGACACTCAGCGCGGCAGCACCCGCCAGGAAGCTGCGCCGCTCCAAGGTCATGCCTTCGCTCCCCGCCAGATCTTCAGCGCCGCATCATCCGCGGCCCCGCCGGTCCCCGCCTCGCAGTGACGATAGCGGAAGCGTGTGTCGAGGCAGAGCCACAATTCGTCCAGCCAGCCCTCGCGAGTCGTCGTCACCCGGATCGCGCTTGCCGGGATCGCCCGGTTCTTCGCCGCGAAGGCGCGCTTGAAGTCGCCAACGGTCAGCGGGCCCTGCGCCAGCGTCTCCATGTCCGGATAGCGGATTGCCCGGTACAGGCTCGTCGAGCGCTGGAAATAGGCCTCGGGCGTCGTTTTCATGCAGGTGCCGTGCTTGGCCCATTCGTGCTGGATCAGCTGCTCGGAAGGGGTCGCGCACATCGTCTTGCGGATCAGCGCGGGCGGCAGGATCGGGGTTGCCTTGCAATATTGCGGCCACAGCTTGCCGCGCCCGTCGGGCCACAGCCCGTGCAGGGTGAAGCCGAAGCGGTTGGTGCCGCCGCACTGGAACGCCTTGCCCGGCTCGTCGCCATGCGCGCGGCAGAAGCCCGGCGCCCAGGTGAGCGCCAGCGTGTAGCTGCCGATCGGCAGGATCCGCTGCGGCTCCTTGGCGCTGGGCAGGTCGGGCAGCGGCCGCTCGACCTTGCTCGGCGCCGTGCACATCTGCGCCTGCGCGAGCGCCGCACCCGGCACCAGCGCCGCAATGACGCCGAAGCCTCCCAGAATCGCCTTCATCCCCATCTCCCTCACACGCTCGCGAAATCGAGGCCGATATCGGCCGCCGGGGCCGACTGGGTCAGCCGGCCGACGCTGACATAGGTGACGCCGCTTTCGGCGATCGCGCGGATCGTGTCGAGCCGCACCCCGCCCGAAGCCTCGGTCGGCACCCGGCCGGCGACTAGCGCCACCGCCGCGCGCAGCATCGCCGGGCCCATATTGTCGAGCAGCAGATGCGTCGCGCCGGCGCCGAGCGCGGGCGCGATCTGGTCGATCCGGTCGACCTCGACGATGATCCGTTCGATTCCCGCCGCCACCGCGCGCGCCACCGCCGCCTCGACCGATCCGGCGACGGCGACATGGTTGTCCTTGATCATCGCCGCATCCCACAGGCCCATGCGATGGTTGGTCGCGCCGCCCATGCGGGTCGCGTATTTCTCCAACACGCGCAGCCCCGGCAGCGTCTTGCGCGTATCGAGCAACGTCGCGCCGATGCCGTCGATCGCATCGACATAGCTGCGCGTCATCGTCGCGATCCCGCTGAGATGCTGGACGGTGTTGAGCGCCGAGCGCTCGGCGGTAAGCATCGCCCGCGCCTTTCCCCGCAGCCGCAGCAACGCGGTCCCCGGCGCGACCTGCGCGCCGTCCTCGACCAGCCGTTCGACCTCCACCTCGGGATCGAGCGCGCGGAAGAACGCCTCGGCGATGGGGAGCCCGGCGACGGTGATCGGGTCGCGGCTGTCCATCACGCCTTCGAAGCGCGCCTCGGCGGGGATCACCGCGGCCGCGGTGATGTCACCGCCGGGGCCGAGATCCTCGGCCAGCGTGGCGCGGACGAACGAGTCGCAATCGAAACCGGGGAGCGCGAAGGTCATGGCCGGGCTGTAGAATCCCCGGCCGCGCGCGTCTACGCGATCTGCAGCGGTGCCGGCCGTCCGTCGAGATAGTTGGCGGCGGGCTGGTCGAAGCGGAAGCCCCCGGCGGCGAGGCGGATCAGGATCTGGCGGACGTGGAGCATGCTCGTCCGGTGTTCCTCGATCCGCTCCGGGTCGGTCAGCGCCTTTTCAGTGAGCACCACCCCCCGCGCGCGGCGGGCGAGGCAGCCGCTCTCGATCATTGCGGCGACGCGGCGATGCGCGGTCGAGGGCGGCAGACCCAGCGCCCGCGCCACCGATCCGGTCGAGACCGGCTGGCGCAAGGTATCCGGCGGCGAGGTGCCGAACTCGGCATAGGCAAGCGCCAGATCGCGATTTTCGGTGAACGGCCGCGCATTGGCGCACAGGATCGCATTGGCCAGCACCAGGTCGGTCCAGGAATGAAAGCGGTGGGCGTGAAACTCGATGCCGGTCAGCAGCACGTCGTGCGCGGCGGCAAGCCCGGTATGCCAATCATAGCCGACATGCGCGCGCGTCTCCGGCAGGGTGACGCCGAAGCTGCGCAGGTCCTCGACCATCGCGACCAGCGCATCATGGTTGCCGCGGAACAGCGCGACGATCTCGGGACGGGCATGCACCGCCTGCGGCACCGTTACCCCGGCAGGCCCGCGCTCGCACAGGCCCGCCGCGCACAGTGCATGGATATGGCGCCGCATTGTCTCGAAGGGGCGGCCGAGCGAGGCCGCCAGCGCGTTGATGCTGATCGCCTTGGCACCGCGCCCATCGCCGCGGGCATGGCCGGCACCGTGCGGCGACAGCATCTCGCTCGCGCGCGCCACCACCATGAAGATGATCGCCCGATCCAAGTCGCCGTCCAGCGCGCGAACGCCGGCCGCGACCATCGTCGTCTCCAGCGCCGCGATCAGCCGCGCGATCAGCCTGCCATGCGGCATCGCCATCTGCTTGCGATCGACGACAGGCGCGGATCGGATCATATCCTGCATCGGCAAAATCGGCCCCAGCGGGAAAAATAACACAAGTACTCATTCACCCCACCCAGAATGAGTAATCCAAAAGTAGCGAATCGTTATTAGCCCAGATCAATGCGCTGGTCGACGTAGCCGAGGTCGCTGTATCAAAATGAAACAGATGATGCTGCCGGAAAATGGGGCCGGAACCTGGCCCGAGTGCTGGATTGTCGCCGCGGTAGCGCTGCGGGACCGCCGCGAAGCGTTGGGATGGTCGCTCGAGCAGCTCGCCGACCGCACCTGCATCGGCCGCAACCATCTGATCGCGCTCGAATCCGCCCGGTTCGATTGCTGCGGCGCGCCGATCTATGCAATCGGCTTTGCACGCGCGGCGGCAAGAGCGATGGCGCTGGAGGAAGCCCCGATCCTCGTCGCGATCCGGGACGGCCATGCAGCGCGCCGCCCCGTGCCCGCGCCGCCGGTTGCGGCAACGCGACGCCGGCGGATCCCCAATCTCGGCATCGCAAGCACGGCAGCGCGGCTCGGGGCGCTGCTTTCCGACGGTCGCGGCTAGCCGATCAGGCGGGCACCGGCCCCAGATCGCCCTGCCCAACGGTGCCGCTGGCCAGATCCAGCATGCGGTCGAGGCTCTTCTTCGCCTGTACGCGCAGCCCCTCCTCGATCTCGATCCTGGGGCTCAGGTCGCGCAGCGCGAGGTAGAGCTTCTCCATCGTGTTGAGCGCCATGTACGGGCAGATGTTGCAATTGCAGTTGCCGTCCGCCCCCGGCGCGCCGATGAAGTTCTTCTCCGGCATCGCCTTCTGCATCTGGTGGATGATGTGCGGCTCGGTCGCGACAATCAGCGTGTCGCCGGGCATCGTCTTGGAGAAGTCGAGAATGCCCTTGGTCGAGCCGACATAATCGGCGTGATCGAGGATATAGGCCGGGCATTCGGGATGCGCGGCGATCGGCGCGCCGGGATGCTCGGCCTTGAGCTTGAGCAGCTCGGTCTCGCTGAACGCTTCGTGGACGATGCACACGCCCGGCCACAGCAGCAGCTCGCGCCCGGTCTTGCGCTGGAGATAGCCACCCAGATTGCGATCCGGGCCGAAGATGATCTTCTGGTCCGCCGGGATCTGGGCGAGGATCTTTTCGGCCGAGGAGCTGGTGACGATGATGTCGCTCAGCGCCTTCACCTCGGTCGAGCAGTTGATATAGGTCAGCGCGATGTGATCGGGGTGCTTCGCCCGGAAGGCGGCGAACTGATCGGGCGGGCAGCTGTCTTCCAGGCTGCAGCCGGCATCCATGTCGGGCAGCACGACGATCTTGTCGGGCGAGAGGATCTTGGCGGTCTCCGCCATGAAGCGCACGCCGCAAAAGGCGATCACGTCCGCGTCGGTCTCGGCCGCCTTGCGGCTGAGGTCGAGGCTGTCGCCGACGAAATCGGCCAGGTCCTGCAGCTCGGGCTTCTGGTAGTAATGCGCCAGAATGACGGCGTTGCGTTCTTTACGCAGCCGCTCGATCTCGGCGCGGAGATCGAGTCCGCTGAGGCTGCCGCCGATGCCGTTGCGCGCGTCCATTCCCAAAACTCCCATTGTACGCCCGCCACATGGCCCGGTCGCGCCGCGGGATCAAGGGAAGGCGGGCGTGATCGGGCGATGGCTGCCGGCGGTGCCGGCGGTAATGCTGCGGGTGAAGGCGGTACCCACCGGGCTGAACGCGATCGCGTCGGCGATCAGCTGCACCACGAGCATTAGCCCGATTCCCCACAGCCAGGCGGGGTGGACGCGGCCTGCGCGGCGCTGGTCGGCGATCGCGCCGATCACCAGCAACACCAGCACGACGACCAGAGTCACCCACCAGGCATAGGGGATGAGCAAGGGCATCGGCAGCAGCCGCCCAAGGCCGGGGCCGCAGAGGACAGCCATGCCGCAATACATCAGCCGGCGGTGCCAGCTGGTCTGCCGCCGCAGCACCAGCGCGGCCCCGACGAAGCCGGCGAACAGCAGCAGTTGCAATGGATTGCTGATCAGGAACTGGCGGACGTCGAAGAAGAAAGGCGCGCCGCGCTGCACCGACAGCACGGTCATCAGCGTGCCGAGCACCACCATCAGCGGCACCCCGAACAGCGCCACCCAGCCCAGCCGCCGATGCAGCGCCACCGACCCGCCATCGACCAGCAGGTTCTGCGCGATGTACAACACGATCCAGCCGAAAAAGACGAAGGCGTGGAGGTGGAAGATCAGCGGCACCGCGAAGCTCGATCGCCCCGCCGCCAGGTTGAGCGAGAATCCGGCGACGTCGATGGCACCCATGACGAACGCCATTATCAGAAAGAAACGCGTGTCCCCGGCGCGCACCCGAAGCGGCGCCTGCACAATCGTTACCATTACCTACCCCTCCAATTTGGGCAGGGTATAACTCTACTTTGAAGATTCTACAATCAAGCGCACTTCTACTATACACGTTTCGGAGCGTTACGCGGGGAGCAGCTGCCAGCTGTCGTCTGCCGCGGCGACCCGCCCGCGTGCCTGCAGGTCGAGCAGATGGGCGAGTACCGATCGCCCTGCCGCGCCGTGCAGCTGCGGATCGAGCCCGACATACATCCGCGCCACCATCGCCGGCACCGCGCCGACGCCCTCCGCCAGCAGCCGCACGATCTGCCCCTCGCGCTGCTTGCGGTGCCCGGCCAGCCCGCGCACGAAGCGCTGCGGCCGCTCGATCGCGTCGCCATGCGCCGGGTAATAGATCCGGTCCTGCACGCGGGCCATCAGCGTGTCGAGGCTGGCCATATAGGCCGCCATGTTGCCGTCGGGCGGCGCCACCACCGTGGTCGACCAGCCCATTACATGATCGCCGGTGAACAGCGCGCCACTTTCCTCCAGCGCGAAGCAGAGATGGTTGGAGGTGTGGCCCGGCGTCGCCACCGACGTCAGCGTCCAGCCCTGCCCCGCCACCTGCTCGCCATCCGCCAGCACCCGATCGGGGGCATAGCCGGTGTCGAACGCGGCGTCCGCACGCGGACCGGCATCGTCGAGCACCAGCGGCGCACAGCCGATGATCGGCGCGCCCGTCGCCGCTTTCAGGGCCGGCGCCGCGGGGCTGTGGTCGCGATGGGTATGGGTGCACAGGATCGCGCGCACGGGCCGCCCGCCGATCGCCGCCAGCAGCGCGGCGAGGTGCTCGGCGTCGTCCGGGCCGGGATCGATCACCGCCACGTCGGTGGTGCCGACCAGATAGGTCTGGGTACCCGTGTTGGTGAAGGGCGACGGATTGTTCGCCAGCACCCGCACCACCAGCGGTTCGAGCGTCATCGCCAGGCCCGTGGGCGCGTCATCGGTCATGATGGTGCATTTGGGCATTCGCCGCCCGAGAGCAAGGCGTCGAGGGCAAGATGCAAGAGGAGCGGGACCGGCCGCGAAGGAGTCGACCGGTCCCGCCGAGCACGCCGCCGTGAGACGTTGCGGCGGCGCGCCACACTCAATCGTCGCTGTCGTCCTTGGCGTCGTCGCGCAGTTCGGCGAGCGCCTCGTCGATGCCCTTCAGCGCTTCGGCACGCTGCCGGGGGCTCAGGCTCGACTGCACCTCGATCGTGCGGCGGGCGTGCTGCAGGCTCATCAGCGCGCTGTTCATCGCCATCTGCTTGGTGTTCATCGCCATGGCCTTGCCGTGCATCGCCATTTGGGCCGCGCTGGCGCTCATCGCGGCGATGCGATCGCTGCAAATGATCATCACCTGCTTGCCGCCCTCGTCACGATGTTCGACGGTGGACGCGTTGCCCTTGCCACAGCTGCCGTTGCGGATCTCGGGGATGCTCGCCTGGATCGCCACCATGTCCGGCATGGTGATTTCCTGCTGCTTCCCGTCCTGCCGGACGATGACCATCTTCTTGATGGCGTGCCCGCCGGTCGCCGAGCGATCGATGCGGACGACACGATGCTTGCCGGTCGGGCCTTCGGGCACCGCAGGTGCAGCCGGGGCCGGCGGCGCCGGGGGTGCGGGCGGCGCGGCGGGGGCACCGGGCGCGGCCGGCGCCGCGGGTGCTGCCGGCGCGACGGGTGCCACCGGCACGTCCTGCGCCTGGATGGCCCCGCTCACCTTATCGCGGATCCGCTCGGCGGCTTGGCTGCCCGAGGCGGTCAGCGCCAGCGCGGCGAGCGACACGGTGGTGATCCCGGCCAGCCCCGCGCCGATGCGGATGGGGGAAAGCTTCCGGTGGATCGAGAGCATGCGCAATCTCCCTTTGACGTCGTTTATGGTGTGGAGGTGACAAGCCGCCGAGACCGCGCCCCCATGCGCTGACTTGACGATCGCACGGCCATAGGCATGGCGCAGTGCCTGGGCGCGGCCGGCGAGCACCAGGGCGTCGCAGGCCATTTCCTGGTCGGCGCGGAAGGCGCGGAACGCCCGCCATGCGACCGGATTGAACCAATGGGCGGCCAGCACGATCAGCGCGATCCAGTTGGCGATCAGGTCGCCGCGCAGATGGTGGCCGAGTTCGTGGGCCAGCGCGAGATCGCGTTCGACCTCGTCATAGCGCTCGGAAAAGTCGCGCGGAAAGGCGACGTATTTGCGGAAGATGCCGAAGGCGAGCGGCCCGTGCGCGGCATCGGTCTCGATCACCCGCACCCGCCCCTGCGCCACGGTGCGATCGACCCGCGCCCGCGACAGCAGATGGCGGCAGAAGCGGCGATGGGCGACCAGATGATAGGCGAGGAACAGCAGCGCGCCTGCGCCCCACAGCGCGAGCAGCAGCAGCGTGACGTTCAGCCCGTCGGCCACCGGCGTCGGCGCGACCAGTGCTGCGGGCAGAGGATGGCCGCCGGCGCCGAGGTCGATGGTGACGACCGCACTCGGTTCGATCGTCGCCGGAAGCGTGTCGGGATTGAGCAGGCCCATCGCCACCGGCGGCGCCTCGGCCGCGTTGCGAGTGAGCGGTGCGAGCCATTGGCTCAGATGCCATTGCCCCGGCAGCGGCGGCAGCAGCATCCGCGCGGCGGGCAGCACCCACAGCGCATAGGCGAGCTGCGGCCCGAACGCGTTGCGCACGGGTCCGCGCAGAGCCAGCGCGAGCAGCATCAGCAGCGTGCTCGCCAGCAGGGTTTCGATCCACCATCCGATCATTGCTTCAGCTCCTTCAGGAGAGCTTCGATTTCAGCGATGTCCTGATCGGTGATGGCGTCGCGTTCCGCCAGATGCGCCACCAGCGGCGTCAGCCGGCCGCCGAACAGTCGGTCGATCAGCTTGCGCGACTCGCCCACGACATAATCGCCGCGCGCGACGAGCGGACGATAGCGGTAGCGCCGCCCCTCTTCCTCATGCGCGATGACGTTCTTGGCGAGCAGCCGCCCGAGCAGGGTCTTGACCGTGTTGGCGCTCCAGTCGCGATCGGCGGGCACGCGCTCGGCCACCTCCTGCGCAGTGAGCGGCGACTCTTCCCAGAGCACTTCCATCACCGCATGTTCGGCTTCGCTGATTCGCTCGGTCATACACCCCTCACTGACTACGCGTGTAATCGCTCCGATTACGTCTGTAGTCAAGGCACTGAATGCCAGATGAACCACACCCGCCGCAGCCAAACCGTCGGGAGAATTTACACCCGCGTGGCACGGTTAACCGCGTTTCACCATCGCACCCCGCACAATGCCGTGCGTTCCCGAAACTGGCACGCAGCCTGCAACGTTGAAGGCACCCGGAGCATTCCCCAAAAATGCTCCAGCGTCCCCCAAAGACGCTTCCGGGCGGGTCGATGGTTCACCGGCATGGCCATCGACCCGCCCGCACCGGGAGCGCCATGCGATCGAAAGAGCGCGTCGAGCGCCCTGGGGCGCGACGGCAGAAAATGTCCCCGAACCTTGCATCCGCGCACGATTCGATTAAAGCGCGCGCATGTCGAGTGAACCGCGCACCCTGTACGAGAAGATCTGGGCCGACCATGTCGTCGAGCGCCGGGACGATGGCACCTGCCTGATCTATATCGATCGGCACCTCGTCCACGAAGTCACCAGCCCGCAGGCCTTTGCCGGCCTTCGCGCGGCCGGTCGCAAGGTGCGCCGCCCCGACCTTACCCTCGCGGTGCCCGACCACAACCTGCCGACCACCCCGCGCGTCGACACTGCGGGCAATCCGCTGCCGATCGCCGACCCGGCTAGCGCGGGCCAGCTCTCGGCGCTGCGCGGTAACGTCGCCGAGTTCGGCGTGCCCTATATCGATGCGCTCGATGCGCGGCAGGGGATCGTCCATGTCGTCGGGCCCGAACAGGGTTTCACGCTGCCCGGCACCACGCTGGTCTGCGGCGACAGCCACACTTCGGCGCATGGCGCGCTGGGCGCGCTGGCCTTCGGCATCGGCACCAGCGAGGTCGAGCATGTGCTCGCCACGCAGACGCTGCTGCTCAAGCAATCGAAGACGATGGAAGTTCGCGTCGACGGCACGCTCGGCCACGGCGTCAGTGCCAAGGACGTGGTGCTGGCGATCATCGGCAAGATCGGCGCGGCCGGCGGCACCGGCTATGTCATCGAATTCACCGGCGAGGTGATCCGCAACCTCTCGATCGAGGGGCGGCTCACCATCTCCAACATGTCGATCGAGGGCGGCGCGCGCTCGGGGCTGATCGCGCCCGACCAGAAGACCTTCGACTATCTCAAGGGTCGCCCGCTTGCCCCGACCGGCGAAGCCTGGGACCGCGCCGTCGCCTATTGGAAGAC